>JASFKE010000543.1:0-3794 GCA_050118795.1 Desulfobacteraceae bacterium
GTGCATGTATACTGCGCAGTGCTGCCTTCATTTAATTGCGCGGGGCCTGAAATGGTGAGGCTGGATAGTGTGACGGACTCATTTTTTACAGTTACGTCTTTTACAGTTACGCTATGGGTGTCGCTAATACCTTCATAGGCCGCTGTGATGGTGACAGATCTATCGGAATCAATTCTTCCGGCAGTCAACAAGCCATTGGAGGTGATGCTTGTGGCGGCGGAGTTTTCGTTCCAGGTGATGCCGCTGGAAATGGTTGAGGATGAGCCGTCGCTGTAATTGGCTGTGCATGTATATTGAGCGCTGCTGTTTTCATCGACTTGGATCGGGCCGCTGATTGTAATGGACGATAGTGTGTGGGGAACGTTTTGTACGGTTACGGTGTGGGTATCGGTATGGCCCCCGTAACTTGCAGTGATAGTGACGGATGTATCAGAAGTGACATTGGCTGTGGTGAGCACGCCGCTGGAGGTGATGCTTGTGGCGGCGGAGTTTTCGCTCCAGGTGATGCCGCTGGATAGGGTTGAGGATGAGCCGTCGCTGTAGTTCGCAGTGGCTGTATATTGGGCGTTGTCGTTTTCGTCGAGTTGGGTTGGGCCGTTGATGGTGATGGACGACAGGGTCACCTCGACCGGTACTGTATAAGATATTTCATTGGAGTCGCCGCTTTCGTCGTTATCTGCATAGGCGCGGACGACAAAGTAGTATATGGCGCCAGGGATGAGATTGGTGATCGTGCAGGTGGTTTCCGTGTGGTCGTTACCATCGGTGGGCCATACCGGATTGGCGTAATCGTATTGCTCTCCCTCGATGCGTTGTAAAACTTGATAGCCATCTGGTGTGGGGTCGTTTGCATCCCAGGCCAGGGTCACTTGGGCGGCTGCTGCGCTGGAAACGGAAAAGAGCAAGACCACTATTGAGATGGCGAAAAGAAATCTAGGAGATTTTTTGTTATGGATTTTATAATTTAAATTCATCCTGGGCATGTCAAGTTTATCAGCAATTATGATGCCAAATGATATTGGATAAATTTTTAGTTGGTTATGAAATTGTGTTTGGATTGAGTAAACCGATTTTTGCGCACTCATTTCAAAAACTGCACACTGCCTGGTGGTTGGGACTCAGGGTGCCAAATATGTTTCTCGACCGTTTTACTTGAGGCCTACAGGGTGCGGGGATAATTAGGTTGGGGTTTTGTGGTTATTTATCGATTTTTTCAAATTTTTTTTCCAAAAGGGAATAGGCAACACCGATTGATGTCCCTGCAGTATTAGCTATCAGGTCCATCATCGAGGAGGTCCTTCCAGGGATATGGTATTGAACCAGCTCTATGAACAAACTGATCCCTATTCCGGATACCAGGGCAATCAACGCCGATATGGTAATGTGGGTTGCTCGCTTTGCTGTAGACAGGTAGCAGATCGATAGATGGGCAAATGGGATGAATCCGAGGATGTTGATTGTGAAATCAAAAATCGGTGGACTGGAGGTGATCAGGAATTCCTTGGAATATTTAAAGGAATGGCCTGATGGTTTCAAGCCCATATACAGAATGCCGGCCAGATAAATAATCAGCAACACGCCGAACAAGCTTTTGGCGCTGGGCGCTCGTTTTGGGTGCATCCCTGTAAATACAATGATTGTGCTAATGACCAAGCCGGCCAGCTGGTCAGTTCCGATGTGCAGTGCTGCGCCGGGGCGGATGAAATCAACCGAGGCGAAGAAAAGCATGCCGATGATTCCTGATGATAGAAATAAGGCTCGGGGTATGTTGTTGCGGATCTTTGTCTCAGTTTTTGCCTTGGGTATGATGGGGTGTCTCCAATTTTATAGGGATGAAATCTTTTGTTTCACTGCCTGCTGTATTTGATATGCTGAGAACGCATGGAGGCATCGGTTCAGAGATAATAGCTACCGGTGCAAAAATGGCAACCTTTATGTGGGATAAAATGATGCTGATACAATCCGTGGTGTATGGTTCGGATTGGAGCACGATATGTGGTATTTAGTTCTTTTCAGCATAGGTTCTACGACGTGGTGATTTTGTGTTTGGTGATCAGGTCGTGCAGGGTGGGGCGGCTTATGGCCAGCAGTTTGGCGGCTTGGCTGATGTTGTTGCCGGTTAGCAGCAGGGCTTGTTGTACGCAGCGGCGTTCTGCCTGGCTGCGGGCTTCTTTCAGGGTGAGCAGTTGTTGACTGGGTTGTTCCGGGGCGTCAACTTCAAGTCCCAGGTCCTCGGAGGTAATGGTGTGGCCGTTGAATATGGTCAGGGCGCGGCGGATGCGGTTTTGGAGTTCGCGCACGTTGCCCGGCCATTCGTGGGATGAAAGGGCGGCGATGGCTGAAAGGGAGAAGGCTGCCTTTCCCAGTTTCAGGGCCTTGGCTTCGGTGGTGAGAAAATGCTGGGCCAGCACCATGATATCTTCAATGCGTTCATTTAAAGGGGGGAGTTCGACCGGTATGACGTTGAGCCGGAAATAGAGATCTTCGCGAAAGGTTTTGTTGTGGACAGCCTCTTTGAGGTCCACGTTGGTGGCGGCGATGATTCTGACGTCAAGCTGGATGGTTTCGTTGCCGCCGACGCGGTCGATGGTGCCCTCTTGAAGGCAGCGCAGCAACTTGACCTGCATGGTGAGGGGGAGTTCGCCGATTTCGTCGAGGAAGAGGGTGCCTTGATGGGCCAGTTCGAATTTTCCTTTTTTGCATTCGGTGGCGCCGGTAAAAGCGCCTTTTTCGTGGCCGAACAGTTCGCTTTCAATAAGATTTTCAGGAATGGCGCCGCAATTGACGATGACCAGCGGCTTTGATGATCGTGGGCTGAGTTTGTGAATGGCGTTGGCCGCAACCTCTTTGCCGGTGCCCGAAGGGCCGCTGATCAGGACGGGATAGTTATTGGTGCTGACCCGGCGTATAAATTGAAAGATTTTTTGCATGGGCTGGGAGATGCCGATCATGCCGAGCAGGCCGCTGCTATCGTCGGTCTCTTTTTGAAGTTGTCGATTGGCTGTTTCAAGGGCATGCATTTTGAACATTCTGTTTAGAACCACTTTGAGAATGTCAATATTGATGGGTTTGGTGCAGAAATCTTCGGCGCCTAAAGAGACGGCTTTGAGAGCGGTCTCCTGTTCTGTATTTCCGGTGATGACGATGATTTTGGTGGGCAGGGAGAATTCAGCCATCTCCTCGAGCAATTTTAGGCCTTGTTCAGGGGTGTCGGGAGATGGCGGGAGGCCCAGGTCGAGGGTGGCCACTGGAAACGCCCCTGAAGAGAGGTACTGTCGGGCGGTATCAACATCTTGAGCGGTGGTGATATCATAGGTTTTGTTCAGGGCCCATTTGATCTGTTTGGCTACTGAGACTTCGTCCTCTATGATGAGCAGGTTCTCTTTTTTCAATCCATTCTCCTGTTGCATGTCTGCTGCATTATTGTTTTCTCTCGTGCTGTGTGATTGAATCCGTTGTATTTCTAAATATGCCAGAAAGTTTTGTTTGGGGCAACAGGGATCGGGGGCAGGCAGAAAAAGCTTGGAGGCTGGGAAACTGGGACGCTAAAGGTGGTGTGTTTATTTCTTTTTTGCGCCCTTACATTCGAGGGCTAAACCAATGGTGACTTGAGGATTGGGGTTGTGGAGTTTTACAGATAGTGCACGGGGATTTGAACGATTTTCTCTGTTATTAGTTCTACTCTTTGTGCTCTATTTACAAGGATACCGTATCCGCATTGCCTGTCTTTAATAAAGTTGGTCAGGCTTCTAAGCGAGTGGCGTTTGATACTTGAGCTGAGTTTGATTTCGATG
>JASFKE010000544.1:0-3784 GCA_050118795.1 Desulfobacteraceae bacterium
CCGGGATGGCATGCTGGGGGTTATCGGCCCAATTGGGTGGCGAGGACCGATAGCAGACGATCGACATTTTCAGGCCGGGCAGTGTGCCCCATGAGCCCGATCCGCCAAATCCCACCGGCCAGCGGTCCCAGGCCGGCGCCGATTTCGATCCGGTGGTTTTTTAGTAATTCCAGACGGATGGCGGCTTCGTCCACGCCTTCCGGGATTTTGACGGCATTGAGCATGGGCAGGCGGTTTGGCTCAGGCACCAGGAACTCGATACCGAGTTCGGCCAGGCCGGTTTTGAGCTGCCGGTGGACTTTACGATGCCGGGTAAAGACGCGTTCCAAGCCTTCATCCAACACACACTTGAGCGCTGCGTAGAGCCCGTACAGCATGTTGATCGGGGCCGTGTGGTGATAGGTCCGCGTGGCGCCCTGCCAATAGTTCGTGATCATGCTCAGATCCAGGTACCAGTTCGGCACTTTGGTTTTGCGGTTGGCCAGCTTCTCCAACGCTTTGGGCGAGAAGCTGACGGGGGACAGCCCGGGTGGGCAGGAGAGGCATTTTTGGGTACCGCTGTAGACCGCGTCAATGCCCCACGCCTTGACCTTCACCTCCATGCCGCCGAGGCTCGTCACCGTGTCCACCAAATAAAGGGCCGGGTTCTCTTTGACCAGTTCACCGATTTGGGCCACCGGATTACAGACGCCTGTGGAGGTTTCGGCATGCACCACGGCAACCATGTCATAGCTGGCACCATCCAACTTCGCCTTGACGGCGTCCGGGTCCACCGCTGTGCCCCAGGGGGCCTCAAGAACGTCGACCTTTGCGCCGAGCCGGGCGGCCACATCCTGCATTCGCATACCGAAGACACCGTTGATCAGAACGAGCACCTTGTCCCCGGGCTCCACAAGGTTCACAAAACAGGTCTCCATGCCTGCTGAGCCGGTGCCGGAGATGGGTATGGTGAGATCATGGTCGGACTGAAACAGTTGTTTCAGCATCTGTTTGATGTCGTCCATGATCTCGATAAAAGTGGGGTCCAGGTGACCGATGGTCGCTGTGGCCATGGCTTTGTAGACCTGGGGCGGCACACATGATGGACCGGGCCCCATTAACAATGTTTCTCGAATTTCCTTCAGTTTGTTCATCTTTTCATCCTCCGGCCTGAAACAGTAGACCCAACTTCTCAGCGTTGACGGCACCTTTTCAAAAAATCCATCCTATTATTAAATTGGATAAAGCACAAGGCAATGACCGATAAACCACACAGGAATCCTGCGCAAAACCGTCACCGCACCACGGAGATATTGTGCACGCACATATAAGGTGCTCTTTAATGATATTGATTGCCCAAGGTTCTGAGTCACGGTCTATTGCCAGGCCAGATGATGCCGTCACCATCAGGTTCGCGGTTGTTTATTGGAAAAATGGTATGCGGGTCGGAAATCGTGAACTCTTTTTCGCCAGTGAAGCGCAGCAGCGGCAAACGCCAGACCGAGTACCACAATCCGATGGTCTCGCCGTCGTCATCTAAAATATAGGCACCGTTGGGGTCGATGTTGTATTCAGCGCCGGGCTGATTGCGCATCTTTCCCACCATGGACTTGAGCGTCTGCTCGTCCATATCTGTGGCAGTCCAGTTGGGGGAGTTCAGCCGGTGCCCCTTATCAATGGCGACCACCGCCAGAAGTGCATCAGGGCGACCGAAATAGTAGTATTGGTGATGGGGCAGTACGTTAAACCGCTCGAAGGTGTTGGATGCACTGACCCTGCGTTGGAAGTGGGCGGGACCCGAACTGCACCCGCTTGTTGCGACAACCAGCGAAAATATAATTAACCCGGGTAGGGAAAAGATCGTATGGGTTCTTTTTTTCATCATGCCCCCTCTTTTTATGCCACTATAGGGTTTATACACCGACAGCCAATGAGCTCAAATCCAATTCGAATATAAGGCTTTCAGAGCGCTTGGGAAGCCATTAAAAAAGGATAACGCCGCGGCGCTCAATTGTTTTTACCGATGTCCGGTAAGATAGTCGAGGACTTCATTGGGCGCAGGAGGCACTGGAATGGGAATCGGACCGAGGAAGACGATCCGGGGCGCCAAGACTTGCAGCGCAGAATCCTGGCGCCGGTGATTGCGACCATGGGGGCGCGATGGGGCGGCGGGACCGAAATCTGTTTGGGCAGTGTACCGCCGATGTGCCGGACGGTGGCCATGGTGATGGCTCTTAATATGCTTCGAACCCTGCTTTGAGCAGTAGTGGTCCCTTTTTTTTTATTGGGTTAGACCAGGATCTCTTTAAGATAGCGCCCGGTATGACTCAAGGGCGTGGCGGCGACTTTTTCGGGGGATCCCTGGGCCACGACTTTTCCGCCTCCGTGCCCGCCTTCGTGGCCTAAGTCGATAATCCAGTTGTTGCGACAACCAGCGAAAATATTATTAACCCGGGTTATTAAAAAACAATCACCGCATTAACACGAGGTGCCGCAATAAAAGCCTTTTGGAGTGATGAGTGATGGCGGATTGGATTCATTACCGGGGCATGAAAAGTAAAGCCCATTTCCGGTGATGGTCGCATCTGTGTTTTGTTGGGCTGCCTATCATTACTTAAAGCTAATATATTTATTAAGTAATGCAAGAAAAAATATATTTTCGGTATTGACACCGCCAATTTAATTTTTAAATTCTTGCCAAAAAGAGAAAACTATTAACCCACACAACAATAAAAAGGGAGGTGTTACAATGATTTACCGCAGACTTTACAACGTTCCCACTGTTGGCTTTCGTAACGCTTTCGAACAGCTTGACAGGATGCGGCGGCAGTTTGATCAGGTTTTTGGAGATGATTTTGGGACGTCGCGTGGAGTGCCAGGAGCCGGGGTGTTTCCCCAAGTCAATATAACCGAAGACGCGGACAGGTTCTATATTCGTGCTGAGCTGCCGGGTGTGAAGACAGATGATCTTGAGATGCAGGCCACAGCCAAGAACCTGTCGATCGCTGGTGAACGTAAAATAGAAGCTGAAAACGAAGGGGGCCGCTACCATCGCCGTGAGCGTGAAGCGGGCAAGTTTTCCAGGATCATCGCCATGCCTACCGAGATCGATCCGGACCGTATTGAGGCTAAAATGCAAGACGGCATCCTGACCATCCGATTACCCAAAGCCGAGTCCGTCAAACCGCGTCAAATCACAGTTAACTAATCGATTACCGTTAGATGCAGGAGGTGATAGCCATGATTGGTAAAGATACAAAGGAACTCAAAGTCAAAGAAAAACAAGAACTGAGCTCCCTGGCAGAGCAGACCAAACCAGGGCTGGTTTTTACACCCTCGGTGGATATTTTCGAAAACGACAAAGAGATTGTTTTGCTGGCAGATATGCCGGGCGTTCAGGCCAAAGCCTTAAATATCGATCTGCGGGACAACACCCTTACTTTGGACGGCGGGGTGGAACCGTTCGAGGCCGAAGGTGAAGAAGATGTACTGATCGAATACGAGGTGGGTAAGTATTATCGACAATTTTCACTGTCAGAGGTAATTGACCAAGGGAAAATCGACGCTCAATTGAAAGATGGTGTGCTTCGTCTTACCCTACCCAAAGTTGAAAAGGCTGCACCACGCTCCATTACCGTTCAAGCAGGATAACCGATTTAGGGCCGGTTCTCACAATGATCTTATCGGAACCGGCCCTAAGGGCTCGCGCAAAAATAACTTCACATTTTCAAGCGCCGATGCATCCCGCCTGGCTGCGTTGCGAAAGCTCGAAATATCTTGATATGCCTTCGCTTTCGCGCCTTGC
>JASFKE010000545.1:0-3779 GCA_050118795.1 Desulfobacteraceae bacterium
CTCTACATACATCCCTTTTTTCTCCCGCAGGAAATTAAGAATACGGTGCCAGCAGTTGATGCAAATGTTGGGCAAAGCCGCTAAGGGCGAATGAAATGAATATCGCCCCATAGGCTCTAAATAGACTCTAAAGCGATGAAACATGCCGACGCCCCAACCGTTCGGGCCACCATCGCAATAATATCTCGTTTGCGCATCGGGCGGCTTCGTTAAAGGATTGGGCTATATGGGCAGATGCCGCGCCTTGGATCCATCGATCAAAATCCACAATCAAATCCCGGCGTTTTAAATCGTCGATGCCATTGCGGAACTTGTTATCGGAACGCCTCCATGCCACTGGCAATACACCAACCCGGCAACCGGCCGTCAGTGCTTCATAGATCATGGATACGCTGTCAGCGGTAACCCATACCTGGCCGTGAGCTTCATAAGCCGATTCGATCCATCCCTGTGGCGTCTCATCAGCGCTGTAAAATTCCACATTGTTTCTATCAGCCGCCAGATCTCGCAGTGCATCAACGGCATCGGAAGGTGTCCGCCCGGAGGAGGCCAGGGTCCATGACATATCAGGCCCTTTGGACAGGAGCATCTCGACCTGGGCAACAAAATCGGCCGTATGCCACAGATGGCTCCTGGCATCCACCCCACCGGCCAGCACGAGCCCCTTTTTCAAGTTGTGCCGATCCGAACGCAAGGGCAGACACGGCGGCCCAAAGGTGGGAAAATACTTGCTCCCCGACGGTGGTTTGTCATGTCGTGGAACAAAGCAAAGATCGAACCATGGTTTCAGCCAGGGATCGGGTGTCATACAGGTCACAACCCTGGCCCCGCTTCTCAATTTCAGACCCACCATGGGCAGGTGGGTGGTTGAACCTGTGCCGATGATCAGATCGACGGTTGGGAGCGCAGAGGCCTCAACATCTTTGACAATCCCTGTGAGCCTGTGCAGGCCTTGCACAAGACGTTTTAATCCGGCAGTTTCGCCCAATGTTCGGGTCGCAATGGACAGGGGCGTCAATCTGCCCAAAGCGATCAGCACCGCCCTGGACTGCTTTTCATGTCCAGGTCGTCCATCACTGTAGCAAATCACATTTAAAGGACTCATTTAATTACCTTATTTTTATGAAAAAAGGACCCAACACTCTCCTTGATAAATTGGCTCCAGGGATCCAGATCCTCTTTTAAGTCGATATCTACACCCATGACGATCAGATCCATGGGAAACCGCACATGGTTGGAGAACCGGACATAATCCTTGTCTGTGGTCACCAGATGTCCAACCCCGGATGCCGTCGCAGCTTGAACAATGCGATGGATATCCCCCTCATGATAATTATGGTGGTCATCAAACCCCAAAGAGCCTTTAACGGAGCATCCCAAATGCCCTAAACCATCAAAAAAAGAGTGGTTGTGAGCCAATCCTGCAAAACCGAACACTTGCCTGCCGATCAATGACGGAGCCCTATCCGGTAAAGTGCTCAATGGCGGCAACGGTTTACGGGCCGGGGCCACACCTCGCACGACAACGCTATGCTCAGATCGGAAAACCGGTATCCGGCACTGGATGCCCGCAATGGGATTGGAGTTGTTTGAGGTGTATTTTTCCGACCTTGTCAGAACAATGGCATCTGCCTTAGACAGCACCGATGCAGGCTCGCGCAGTCTCCCGCGGGGCAATAGATAGGAATTTCCAAAGGGCCTTCGGGCGTCAAGCAGCAGCAGATTTAAATCACGCTTCAATCTCAAATGCTGGTAAGCGTCATCCAATAGAAGGATCTCCGGATCAAACTGGTCGAGGGCCATTTTGCCGGCCGACCAGCGGTCCTTACCCACCACCACCGGAATATTTCCAAGCAGCGTTGCCACCAAATAGGGTTCGTCACCCGACTGGCGCGCGTTGCACGCCAGCGAACGGCCGTCCGACACAATGGTGCCGCCCCCCTTATAAGCCGTTCCCTTGTATCCAGCGCTAATGACGGCCACACGGCGGCCCATCCCCTCGATCAATCTGGCCAGATGAACAACCATGGGCGTTTTGCCTGTACCGCCTATGGCAATATTGCCAACCGATATTACCGGACAGGGCAACTGGCATGTCGGCATCAAACCCTTCTCATACCCCCAGCGACGAAGACGGACCACAGCGCCATATGCTTGTGAGATGCCCCACAAAAAGGTTGCCGGTGAAAAAAGGGGGTGGCTTTGCTCACCGTTCATTATTTCCATAAGTCGTCTTTTCAGCATTTTTATCATCTTTTTTGCAACTATTTTTATGCTTCTATTTTAGGCATATGGGTGGGCAGTTCAACCCAAATTCAAACAAGAGAGGGTGCGATCCACCGCTCCCTGGTGCGAACGAAACACCTTCAAAGCACTTTTTCCCATAACCGCCGCAAGTTGCGGGTCATTCAACAGCGTTTCAACAACCGATCTTAGATGCTCTGTGTCATCAATTTGAAGGGCCGCGCCGCCGGACAGCAAATAACCTGCAATCACATCGAAATCACGCATATCCTTCCCAAACAAGATGGGTTTGGCCCAATGTGCCGGTTCCAGGGGATTGTGGCCGCCTGATGGGACCATACTGCCCCCCACGAACGCAACGGCTGCCAGGCAATAAAGCGCTTTAAGCACACCGAGTTGATCCACCACCAGTACTTGCGGGCAGGCCTTGCCGCCGCCCTTCATCCTGTGAGACAACAGTCGAGCATCCAAACCGTACTGCCGGCTTTGGAATAGAACGGCTCGACCTCGACCGGGGTCACGCGGGGCCACAACAAGCGACACATCAGAGTGCTTTGACAACAACGGCCTTAATGCCTTAAACACGATGGCTTCTTCGCCTTCATGGGTGCTGCCTGCAACAATCACGCGATGCCCTTTGGTCAAATGTAGGCGGTTGCGCCAATCCGCCTCACAATCCAAACTGTTGGAAATGTGAGCGCCGTCGAATTTTAAATTACCGGTGATACAGATGCATTCCGGCGACACCCCTAATGCCGTGAGGATCGCCATCTCCTTACGGGTCTGTACGCACACCTGATCAAACCCCGCATATACCCTGCGGACCACCCCCTTGAATCGGTTGTACCCTCGCTCGGTTCGTTGGGAAATACGCAAATTCACCAGATAGACCGGAACATTTCGCCGCTTCATCTCCCACAGAAAAGTCGGCCAAATGTCCGTTTCGGTAATGATCACATGGGTGGGATTAACTGTGTTGGCCACACTTCGCACCGACCAGATGGTATCGTAAGGGAAATAGGCCAGATCAACGCCGTGATGTGTAAAAATCCGATGGGCGGTCTGAAACCCGGTCAGGGTTGAGGTGGTCAGCAATACCTGGGTATCGGAATTTAACCGGCTCAATTTGTTGACCAGAGGCTGTGCTGCCAACACCTCGCCAACGGACAAGGCATGCACCCATATTCTGCGCATTTTGGGGCCGCTGCCGGACTGTTGCCATGGATAACGACACCACCCCATTCGTTGGAGGAAAGTATCTCGTCTTTTCGCTTTTGCGATAATTAGCGGCAGCAACAGGGGGGACAAGAAGCACAGGCCTGCCGCAGCAAGTGTGTTGTAAAGCAAAACCAGAAACAACAGCATCCCATCTCCAATTTGGTGTCGTCGATTCGCCTCTGCAGGGAGCATCGCGATCCATGGTCACGGCGTCCTGTGTGCCCCCCAATTTCCACAGGCTTCAAGATTATCAATTGGTAATGATGGCGCCGGCGTGAGCTCTGTCGGAATACCGCGACCGGCGATATCGCGCTCCA
>JASFKE010000546.1:0-3778 GCA_050118795.1 Desulfobacteraceae bacterium
AGTCTCCGAATCCGGCAACTACGACCGGTATGACCTTACCGAGGATAAAAAAGTGAATGTCCGGGCCTATTCGGGTAAGGATAAACTGCGCGACTTCGACATCGGCCGACAAGCCCCCACTCATCAACACACCTTTGTAAAACTGGTGGACAACCCCAAGGTCTACCATGCCCAGGGATCCATGGGTGCCACTTTTGATACCACAGCGGACGACCTTCGTGACAAGACGGTACTGTCGTACCCAAAAGAGGATATCACAACGCTAACGATCTCAAAGGGCGAACACTCCCTGACCCTCACCCAAAAAGAGGTCGCCCCGGTAAATAAAGAGCAGGAGGACGATCAAGCAGATGAACAACCTAAAGCCGAAGAAATTCAATGGGTGGATTCAAACGGCGCCACCGCTGTGAAAGCGGATGTGGATTTGTTGATCGGCGACTTTGCCAAGCTCCAATGCAACGGCTATATGGAAGACAATGCCGCAGAGGCTTTGAAAAATCCCCTCTGGACCGTGACCTTGAACTCTGACAAAGGGAAGCATCTGCTTTCGGTATTTGCCAAGGATAACGAAGAGAGCGCTGAATATCCGGCCATCTCATCAGGAAGCGAATATGCCTTTAACGTGCGCAAAAGCCGCATTGAAACTTTTTCGAAACATATCGACAAATTATTGAATCCGGAAGCCGATAAATAAACCCATCGACACTAGGTTCCCGGCATTTGGTCATTTCACCCGGACCGGGTGAAATGACCGGGTTAAACCCCCCATCGCCCCAAGCGTCAGCGTCCCTCCCGCAAGTTTAACACCCTAATATTATTCGTTATTTTACATCATCTTATTATTGGCACAACCATTGCTATAACAGAGATCAGGCCATACGGCGAAGCGGCCGGGTTGCCACGTACAAAGAACCCTGCTTTGTAGTCGGATGTGAATTCGACTGGCCCCCACCGCGCCAACCTGATCGCGGCGCCGTTATGGCCTGGATATTTCGGAAACTGTAGAAAGGGGCGTAACCTGCGCTGCCCTCATAATGGATGCAAGCGAATCGTGAACCGACACCTGTATTGGAATTGATTTTGACCTCGACCTGAATTGGATAATTTAACGCTGCACAGAATTCGTTCTCTACGTGATGTTCCATTCGGAAAAGCTCAAGCACACCTCAATCTCCTGTTCACCTGAAGTGCAAGCCCTTTTCATCAGTTATGGAGGCTGGCGGCGGCCAAGCTACCGTCAGCCTCCATCCTGCCGAGACCACAGCCCCAATTCAATGACAACCGAGGGTTCATATGCTGTCCGGTCATTCACAATTTTCTCCATAGCAGTCCGGCAAGCCGGCACAGTAATCATTTCCATAAGAATTAAGAAAATTATTACAGCCATTCCAGACACCAGATCCCCCGGAGCCGTCAGTACAGAAAAACAGGCCAAAGATCTGGTCGGAAACCTCCGGAGATTGGAAAGCGATATAGACGGCGTCACATGCAAAAAAATCATTGTTCAGTCTGAATGCACTCATCGGTGGCGATCCAGACAAGTCCATTGTGAATCCAGACTCACCGTCATCAGTGGTCACAAGCCCCAACGGTCCGATAATTGGAAAGAAGTTCCAGAATTTTTGCGTCTCTTGCCCCCCGTTCATTTGTCTCCAGATGAGCCATTCGCCATCAACCATCGCCGGCTCAATCGGTCCCAGCTGGTCCAATTGTTCGAGTATTTCCGGATCTATTCCTTGGGATCGCAGCTGTTCGGATAACGACTCTCCCATTGCGGGTTGGATCTGCACCCCACCGAATACAATGCCTACAATAATCAGCAAACCCAGCGGGTAAGCGGTCACGGATCGGTTCATGATTTCCCCCTAAAGTAATTGTTTTAAAGTAATAGGCCTGCGCTGCCCATACCCAAATTATTCGGTACACCTCCTTTCCAGCCCTGTAGAGCTAATATTTCACTGCTGTTTCATCGTTTTTACGGATAATGAAGCGCGAATGAAGGCGATTGCGTATGGTGACTGAACAGTCTCTTTATATTGGCGAAGATGTGGACGTATCGAGAAACAAGGCAGCGCTTTTCGACGCATGATACGACCTCAACGGTCGCGGTCGCTGTGTGGCCAAATCCGCCATTGCTTTTACCACTATGGCCGTTATCTGCCTCGACGAATTTTTGGATTATAATTAATCCTCTTAAAAATTTAACAAAAAAAAGTTTGACAAAAGAGTCTCAAATATGGTTAGGCTTTTTCATGGATGAAACCTATCGATCCATGCATTGGCCATCCTTTTTTCAATGGGAAAAGAGTTTTCTATCTCGAACAAAAAACATTTTTTCAGGCATCCAGGTTCTCTTTCTCTTCTTACTTACTTTGCAGCTGCGATTGTCTTGGGACAGTGACTATACCCTCCACCCTTACCAGTTGGACAGCACATTGGTCGAACAAAACTTTATCGCATCTCTCCTCGGGATGGATAGTTCTTCGATCTACTAAAATTTATCGTTCCAATACATCGAGACGGCCAAGGTCTCTCCCTTTGGTGGGCCTGATGGCGTGAATCGAGGCATAGGACCATCTTTACATGGGCGCCTTCAGCGTCGATGTGTATCTACATGGCTTTTTAGTCTTGATCCACCATAACCGGACAGGTTCCCCATTATTGCAACATAATACCGGCGGGCGTTGCTTCCTCCGAGATCGCTCAAAAGATCCGTTGGATTCTACAGATACCCAACAACCGATAGTGGAGATGTTTTGGCACTCTACTCATTAACATTTAAAAGCACAGGATAAAGCTGTATGCTGTCAGGCATTTGCGAAGAATTTTTGCACTTTTGAAACTGTCAGAATCGGGCGATGCTTAACTGTCATAGTGCTCCTTGACTCTGGAAGAGTATGCGACCGGAAAAACCAACAAAAAGCCTCTTCTGATAGGGATTTTTCACCCAACGCTTTCTGAGCATCTTAGATAAAGGTGCGTTTTACCGCGCAGGGTTGGAAAAACCTGCTTATCGTTTTCTCAATATATAAATACTTTTAGTATCCGCTATCACCGAACCAAAAAATCTGGAGCTATCCTTCAAGGAGGCCATTGGGAATCCAGGAAGCGGAGCTATACGATAGCACAACTGGCGCCCGTGGATATGTCAGCCAACTCCACAGTTGCATAAGCAGGTACAAATTCCAACAAGCCCGACAGTTCTTGCAAGCTCAAGCAAGCTCAAGCAAACTCAAGCAAACTCAAGCAAACTCAAGATAGATGAGGTAACGCCCGTTGAAGAAGTACCGGAAAAAATTTACTATCATTGCATTGACCCCTGCCGGACTTTGCTGTCCTGCAATCGCTATTGCCGCATGCCGGTCCGGTTGCATCGGTGTATTGGACCTCGAATACACAAAAGATAAGGCATTGGCTATAGATAGCTTTAAAAAGCTATCCAGATTCACCGACACAGACTTTGGGATTAAACTTGGCAAAGAAGAGATCCAGATATTTGACGATATGTCGGAAAGTTTTCCTAATCACTTCCGAACACTCATTTTGTCTTATATGGATAAAAGCGAGCTGTCAGCAGCACTATCCCTGTTTAAAAGGCGTGATCTTCACGTGCTGGTCGAATGCGCAACAGTGGCGCAAGCGCAATCGGCCTCAACCGTCGGCGTTGATGGCGTTATAGCAAAAGGCAATGAATCGGGGGGAGTTATCGGGCAGGAAACGACGTTTATCCTGCTTCAACGATTTTTAAGAGATCTATCGATTCCCATTTATGCCCAAG
>JASFKE010000547.1:0-3757 GCA_050118795.1 Desulfobacteraceae bacterium
GTCATCCAGGGCCTTGAGGAGCGCCGCCTGTTCAGGTCCCAGAATCCATCTGCAGGGATTGCCCCCAACCCGGGTGTCGTCAATTTCCACGCAGCCGTTGTCCCGCCATGACCGGATGACAAGTTCCGGAACCTGGCCGCCGTTAGTCCAGGCCTGGTGCCATGCCTGGATACAGGCGTTGATCTCCTGGTAATCCCCGGGGTCGAGGGTGTCCAGCCAATCCGCCTCATACGCATAGGCGATGCGGGACAGATCGATGCTGTCGGCCGGATACTGGTACGAATACCATGCCTTGGGGCGCAGATTCCTGACTTTGGTTTTCTCCATAAAGTAGGGACTGAACCGATACAGCAACAGCGGGTAGGCCGCGCCGAAGCGCGGCGGATGCAAATGGACGATTTTGGGAATCAGTATGGCGCTTTGCGTGTAGTCTTCAAGCCGTTCTCCGGGCACCTTGTGCAGAAAGTACCACACCGGGTCGATACCATACTGTCGACAAAGTTTGAGAAAATAGACATTCTGGATCCCACGCGTACCTTTGCGCAGTAACTGGAGAATCCGGGTGGATAGATTCTCGATACCGGCCTGCAGATGGACAAAACCCGCGCTTGCCAGGGAGGCGGCCTGCTCCCTGCTGATATCCACCCGGATCTCGCCGATCAAGCGCAGCTGTTTTTGAAAGGCGCTGTGGGTCAACCGGGGCAACAGCGTATCGAAATGCTCACGGCACATGGCCGTGTCAGTTATCAGGAAGCGGAATAAATGATGCTTCTCCACACAGGCCGCCAGCGATTTGTAGACCTGTTCACCGGGTTTGGAGCGGTAGACCATGCTGCAACCGTTCAGACCGCAGAAAGCGCATTGGGATTTGATGCCCCACCAGCATCCACGCGACCCTTCAAAAGGAATTGTGACATTTCTACGCCACCGGGGAACCTTGCTGATGCCTGTTTGCATGGCGGTTTCGAAGAAATCGTCAAAATCCGGATCCGGCAAAGCCGCGAACGCTTCCGGGCTCACCGGCTGGTAGGCCGCCCCTCTTTGCACGGCGCCGGAGCTGTCCCGGTACACAATGCCTTGCAGATCCCGGGGGGCTTTTCCATCGGCCAGGTCGCAAAACAGGGGCGCGACGACATCATCGGCCTCTCCTGTGGACACCGCGTCGATCCAGCTGATTTTTTCAATATACTCCTCTCCCATCTCTCCATGAAACGCCGGGCCGCCATACACCTGTTTGATTTCCGGTCGGCGTTGCCGAATCAAGCGCCCCAGGGCCAAGGCCGGCAAGACCTGGGACATATAGCAGGAAAAGCCGATCACGGTGGGGGGCGGTCCGGCCAACAGGCGGTCAAGGCAGTCGGACAAAAAGCGCGGCATGTGGACGTCTCTGAATTCCCGCAGCCAGGGCAGATCGATTGCCGGATCTGATCCGTGCTTGAGAACGTCCCTGCAGCGCAGCAACCACTTTTCCGAGGTCGCTTGGAAGTCGGAACCCCAGACAGACGGTCCCCAAAGGCCGTTCACCAATTCGACAAGCTGGATCTGGCTTTCAAGGGAACCGTACCGGGCCGGCCCGATGCGGCGGGCCAGCAGGAAATTCAGATCCAGGATACTGGCAGGCAGGTTCTCCTGTTTGAACAGTGCCTTGAACAATGCCAGGGGCAGGCAGGGCCGCTGGATGGAGTGCAGGGGCATGTTGATCAAAAAAAACATGGCGGTTATCTCTATAGCGAAGTCCGGGAGTTTATCTTGACTGTCTGGTTTTCCACCAGGGAGCGGCGCAGCGCGGCATCGGGTTCGGGGGCATCCTTGGGCAGGGCCAGCCCCAGAAAACGGTCGTTTTCACAAATGGCGATCTCCTCCTCCACAAAGTGCGCCAGGATCGATTGGAGCCCATTGGCACCCGAAACCATCAGCCCGGCCCTGTTTGAAAGGGTTTCCAGCCCGGCGGGATCGTCGATCTCCCTGTACACGGCCGCTTCCCGCGGCGTGAGCCGGATAAGCCTGGCGGCTCCATCCCGCCGAGAGTCCGCAATTTGCATGCCGCCGTCCGGCAGGTTCTCCCAGGTCAGTTGGGGAAGGGGGTCCTCGAGGCTGGAGCGCCAGCCATCCATCCAATCCCTGGTCCGGTCCAGCACCTCCCGGTAAGCGCCTTTGTCGGGCAGGACATTCAGCCACCGGGCATCGAAGAAATAGGCGACCTTGGCGATCTCCACGCGATCTTCAGGGTAGATCCCCCGGTAATAGGCCCGGGGCCTGATATCCTCGGCCCAGCGGCCCGGTTCGCTGAAATAGGGGCTGAAGCGTTGCATCTCCACCGGGCGGGCCCCCCAGAAGGGCGGCGTGTAGTGAACGATTTTGGGAATCAGGGCGGCCATGTCAACGTAATCCGCTTCCCGTTCTCCCGGAATTCGCAGCAGCAGGTACCAGATGGGATGGATCCCGAAGATGCGGCACAGCTTCAGAAAATGAACGTTTTTGATGGCCGTCACCCCCTTGCGGATACATCGCAGCAAGTTCGTGGAAAGGCTCTCCACACCCGCCTGCAGGTATGCGATACCGGCCCCGGCGATCTGCGCCATTTCGTTCCGGCTCATGGTGGTGCTTGTTTCCGCCCAGAATTTCACCCCCCGGGTCGAGGGATGGTCCTTCAGGCGGGGCAGCAGGGAACGGTTGTACTCCCGGGGCAGGATCAGATCCGTGAACTGGATTTTCCTGATGGGGTAGCGCCGCAGAAGATCAGTGATGCACGCCTCGGCCCGCTCCGGGCTGATGCGCCGGGATTGCAGCCCCTGGTTGTTCAGGCCGCAAAATGTGCAGTGCTGTTTTTCCCCCTTCCAACAGCCCCTGGAGGTCTGAATGGCCATAAAGAGCTTGGTGCTGTGGGTTTTATCCTCGAGCAGCCCGCTTTGCCGCAGTTCGTCGACATACTCGTCATAATCAGGATGGGGATTGTCTTCAAGCACCTCCACAGAGGCGAGCCTCTCCGGCGGACCGTGGCGGACCCGGCCGTGCCGGTCCCTGTAAAGTACGCCGCAGAGCCCCTCCGGGTCCCGGTTCTCGGCCAGGGCCCGGAACAGCGGCTCCAGGACTTCATCGGCTTCGCCCAGGCAGACGGCATCGATGTCGTCGCACTTGTCCATCAGTTCGCGGCCCATGACATCATGAAAGCTCGGTCCGCCGCATGCGATTTTGATCTCCGGCCGCGCCCGCTTCAAACGCCGGATCAGCGCCAGGGCGGCGTTGGTCTGGAAAAATCCGCAAGAGAAACCCACGGCTTTCAATCCAGTGCGGCTTAGCAGCCGCTCGGCGGCCATATCCAGAAACGCCGGAACCTTGGAGGAGCGGATCTCCCGGAGCAGGACACCGGCTTTGGCGCCGTAATAGGACAGGAACAGGGTGTCGTGCGCCAACTCCAGAAATTGCTCGTCCGAAAGCGCAAAATCGCCTTGCCAGGCCTGGCGGGCAAACAACCACTCGCCGATATGCGGTTCAAAGCTTTTCTGCAGGCAGATCAGGTGGTAATCCACCATGCCCAAGATTTTCGCAAACAGAAAATTGAAGTTGTAAGTTGCACAGTCCAGACCGGCCGCTTTGAGCCTGGCTTTGATCAGCCCGCTCGCCAGGGGGGGATACATCAAGGCCGAATAGGGCATGTTGACAATGGCAAACATGGTGCGCTCCTTACTTTTTATTTTCCGCTGCTGCCACCGGCAGGCGCCGTATTGCCTTTTTCCACAGACTTTGCAGTTCGGTC
>JASFKE010000548.1:0-3743 GCA_050118795.1 Desulfobacteraceae bacterium
GAGAAAATGGGGATAATAACGATGGGAAACTCTCCCAGGGAGGTGAAATCCGAAATATACAGGTCGGCCCGCGACCTTTTTACCTTATCGAAAACATGGACGACAGCCCTCTTAAACGAAAACTTGAACGCTGTTCTGAAAAGCCGATGAAAAAGTCCGACTTTTCAATTGGTCACCGCGGCGCCCCCCTTCAGTTTCCCGAGCATACCAAAGAGTCCTATGAAGCCGCCGCCCGCATGGGAGCCGGCATTCTCGAGTGTGACGTAACCTTTACCAGTGACCGGGAGCTTGTCTGCCGACACTCCCAATGCGATCTGCATACTACCACCAACATCTTGCTGACACCGTTGGCATCGAAATGCTCCGAGCCGTTTACTCCCGCAGAATTCGATTCAGACGGTAACCTTACAAAGGAGGCTTCAGCCAAGTGCTGTGCCAGTGACATCACTCTGGAAGAATTTAAAACGCTCTGCGGCAAAATGGACGCCGCCGATAAAAACGCTACCACGGTGGAGCAATACGTCGGTGGAACCGCCGATTATCGCACCGATCTGTATTCCACCTGCGGTACCGTGGTCAGCCATGCGGAAAGCATCGAACTGTTTAAAAAACTCGGTGTGAAAATGACCCCTGAATTGAAAAGCCCCAGTGTGGATATGCCCTATCAGGGTGACTATACTCAGCACGATTACGCTCAACAGATGATTGACGAGTATACCTCCGCCGGTGTCTCGCCAAGCAACGTATGGGCCCAATCCTTCAATATCGACGACGTGCGCTACTGGATTGAAAAGACACCGGTTTTTGGGCGCCAGGCCGTTTACCTGGATGGCCGGTACGATGTGGATGGTTTTGATCATACCAATCCCGATACATGGTCTCCCTCCATGGAAAAGCTGGTCGATGAAGGTGTCAAGATCATTGCTCCACCCATGTGGATGCTGCTTACCGTCGATGACAGTGACAAGATCGTTCCATCGGTCTATGCCGAACGGGCGAAAGCCGCCGGCCTCGAGATCATCACCTGGACCCTTGAACGGTCGGGACTCCTTAAAAATGGCGGTGGATGGTACTATCAGACCATCACAGATGTGACCGATAACGATGGAGATATGTACAAAGTGCTCGATGTGTTGGCCAAAGATGTCGGTATCCTGGGAATCTTTTCCGATTGGCCCGGTACGGTTTCGTACTATGCCGATTGCATGGGGCTGAATTAACCTAACCCACTTTATCGAAACTTTACAATCATTGCAGAGCAGGGCCGCCGGGCCCTGCTCTTTTCGTTTTTAGTTGATTTTCGATGGTTTTTCTCATAGCCTTTTTTCACGAAGAATTTTCAATTTTAGTCTGAAATGCTGATTCGTCGGAATCAGAAAATGTCGATATTTATTGTATCTACGATATGTTAACTGTCGATGCTGACTTTCGGATGCGAGTTAAAATGCATCCAGTTGAAAAATCTTCGTTTTACTTTTTGTGGCTAAAAAAGCGAAATCGCTGGCTTTCAGCTTTGCCTACCAGCACCAATTTTTGTTGTTGGAATCAAAGGAACGGCACCGATGCAATTTGATAAAATACTTCTCGACCATGGCTCCGGGGGTAAGGTGGCCCATCAGCTGACCACTGAGTTGTTACTTCCCATGTTCGACAATCCACTTCTGGCCCAGCTTCACGATGGGGCTGTTTTTGATACTGACAAAGGGCGGCTGGCGTTCTCAACCGATACCTTTGTGGTGGATCCCATCTTTTTTCCCGGTGGCGATATCGGCGACCTGGCCGTTAACGGCACGGTGAACGACGTGGCCATGTGCGGCGCCGTTCCGCGCTATTTAAGCATGGGGTTGATATTGGAAGAGGGTTTTCCCATTGCGGATTTTAAGCGCGTATTGACCAGCGTCCGCAATGCCCTGGATGTTGCCGGGGTGCAGTTGATCACCGGTGATACCAAGGTGGTGCCCAAAGGGGCGGCGGACAAAATTTTCATCAATACATCGGGTATCGGCGTGATACCCGATGGGGTCAACGTTGGCGGTGAAGGCGCCCGCGTCGGGGACCGCATCATTCTTTCCGGCACCATGGCGGATCACGGCATCACCGTCTTGACCCAGAGACAGGGGCTCAAGTTTGACTCAAACGTCCGCAGTGACACCGCACCACTCAACCAAATGGTGCACAACATTCTTCAGGCCACGAAAAACGCCCATGTCCTGCGAGATCCAACCCGCGGCGGCGTCGGCACGACCCTCAACGAGATTGCCGGACAATCCAAGGTGGGTATCAGGCTCCATGAAGATCGTCTTCCGGTGGATCCTGAAGTCGCCGGCATTTGCGAGCTATTGGGCTTTGATCCACTCTATCTGGCCAACGAAGGCAAACTGCTCTGTTTTGTGCCTGCTGATGAAGCTGAGCAGGTTCTCGATGCCGTAAATAGAGACCCCTATGGGAAAAAGGGGTGTTTTATCGGCGATGTCGTTGAAGATCACCCGGGCCGGGTGGTCCTGCAGACCCGCATCGGCGGCGAACGCATCGTGGAGATGCTCGCTGGTGAGCAACTGCCGCGAATCTGCTGACAGATGTGGAAGATGGTTTGGTTATTCGCATTGCACCGTTAGCGCATTAAACTTGGCGATGATCTGACCACTATCCATTCCCTGGTGGAGGATCTGTTCCCAGAGCCCCCCTCACCCTTTTTGAGATTTTCCTCAACATTTTTATCCAACGTTCGATATATGGGTTGTGCAGGCTGTACAGCTTTAGAATGTTCTGCGGTTCAGACTTCATGCTATCTGATCTCCTGCTGCTTTCACGCTCGCACACCATCCAAACAGGGCATGACAAAAGAGGCTTGTCCCTGTTTTGGATTGCCAATTTTGTGGCAGTGCATTTTTTCAGCCAGTGATACGAATAGCATTAAAGGATTATCTATGGCACGTTTATTTCTCACTTTTAACAGCCAAATTATCAGCAATCACCTCACCGTGGCCGGCCGAAAAATTACCATCGGCAGGGGCCCCGACAATACCATCACTATCGATCACCCGGCGGTATCCAATCATCATGCTAAAATTGTACATGATGAGCGAGGCGTTCATCTATCTGATCTCGGCAGCACAAATGGAACGATGGTTAACGATGAAAGGGTGATGTCGTGCCAACTCGCCCACCAAGATTGGGTTGTTATCGGCAAACACATCATCGTTGTCGATCTATACGAAACCCTCACACTTGAAACGGCAACCCAAATGCTCAGGGGTGGGTCTTCCGAAATCTCGGCCGCTGACGGTACAATGCTTCTCGATTTAAATGAAAGTCAATCATTTGTGCAAAATTTTGATTTTCTGAGCTTCATATCTGAAAAAAAAGAGGATTTCGAACTGTCCGGCCGAACCATCTATATTGGCAAGAATAAGGATGCGGACATCTTGATCAAAGGATTGTGGACTTTTTTAACGGGAGAGCCGTCGGCCATTATTGAAAAACATAGCGGTGACTATTATTTGGACTATATATCCGGTTTTTTAAGGCCGAAAGTGAACAACAAAGCGATTGAAAAGCCCACGAAACTCAATCATCAGGATGTGATTAAAATCGGTGCCCTGAAAATGCAGGTCCATTGTACTTTGTTGGATTTTTCGTCGCATTCATAACCATTTTCAGGATAACGAGCGACTGCTTATGAGTTGGCAGCGCTACTGCATAGGTGGTCCGGTTTGAGACTCTTTTTATCCTGTTTTATCCTG
>JASFKE010000549.1:0-3732 GCA_050118795.1 Desulfobacteraceae bacterium
AGTAGATCGTTGAGTGGACGATGACCCGCTCCTTAACATCGTTTGGGTAATGATTTACCGATGCCGCTTGTCTTTCGGCGTCAGCGGCCGCTTGCCGCGCTGCATCTGCGGCCGCATCGGCCTGGGCCTGGCTCTGTGATACCTTTCTCGTCAGTTCATCCACTTTGTCCAATGCGCGGTCCAATTTCCGGTTGGCCTCCTCGATCCTGGCTTCGGCTTTGGCTTGTTGGCGGATCGCCTCGATATAGAGTTCGGAACGGCTGGGAGACCGGTCGACTTGAGTTTCGGGGGCTGGTGAGACCCTAACCGGCTCTTTCAGGTACAGGTTGGCTCGATATGGGACATTATAGTTGCTGTAGTGGATTACCCCTTGCTCATCCTGCCAGGAATAGATATCCGCCCTGGCAGTTATGGCGGTCATCAACAGGGCCGAGCTCCATAAAATGGTTGACCCCACCATTTTTATCCTGGCCTTTCTACCTGATAATGTAATGGTTTTCATTGGCCACCTCCCAAAAAAGTTGGGGTTGTTTCCGATTGTGCACAGATTCAACCCAGTTGTCGATCATCTGGGCACAAACTTACACTGTAGCGCTTAAGAGATAAGACGCCGGGGAGATAAGAAAAGTTTACGGGATCCGGTTCGGGCTGGCAAGAGCCTTAATCATCCAACAGTGCGGACCGCTCATATGCAGCGATAGGGTGTAAAGAGCGGTAAAGCACCGCGTGGGTTAAGACACCAGGTCAAGCGCCTTCGCCATGCGACGGCTGCCGCCCTGACCGCCGATTTAGCCGGTATCGTTTGTGCGGTGGTGGTGTGCCGCGATCTATTCTCTTAGTCCGTGAGCAGGACTACTCCTTGTTATTTTCAAGCTTAAAGGTCTCATCAAAAATATTGAGAAGTTGAAGGGTCTGTTCACTGATTTTCAAGCATGCATTGTTAATGCCGTAGAACAAGATGCTCAAACGGGTTTTGGAGACGCTGCTGCGGATGCGGTCGATCTGGATACGATCAAAATCTTCCAGGTGCTGTTTGAGTTTTACATAGTGGCCTGCCACCTCCCGATATTTAAATGGCTTGCGGCTGAGAAGGATGCCCGCGGTATCATTGAGCAGGGCCTCTACGACTTTACGCACCTGCTGCAACTCTTTTTTCTGGGCCGGCAACAGGCCGGCATGCTGATTGGACGTATGCACATGGCAGCGTAGAATAATGTCCCGCAAACTCTCTGAAATCTCCTGCAGGGATGAAATCACATAGGCATATTTTCCGGCATTGCGGACCTCGTCTTGTTGCAGCAGCCTTAAGGTTTTGAAAACATTGGCCACGATGATATTGGACCAGGCTTGAATCTTGCTGGTTTCACGGCGCAATTGTTTGAGCTTTTTGCGATCCTGGGTCAGGATGCCGTCAAAACAGCTGGAGAGGTTGGTGCCAACCACTTCCAAAAAGCGGCCGCTGTGCTCAAAGCAGGTTCGTGTTGCAAAATCGGCATCCGTGACCCGCTTCAGATCCAGCAGTTCCAACTCTTTGGCGGCCTTTTCCCTGCGGGTATGTATTTTAAAATTCCTGGAGATCATCAGGCCGGCAACGCTCAACAGGAGCAAAATGGCGACCCATTTGTTCAAATACATGAGAACGAACGCAAAGGTCAGCGCAACGGTAAACGCGCTGAAAGCGGTGAAAAACCAGCCACCGATGACCGTCAGTACACCTGTGACGCGGTAGACGGCACTTTCCAGGCCCCAGGCCTGGTCGGCCAGTGAGGTCCCCATGGCCACCATAAAGGTCACGTAGGTGGTTGAAAGGGGTAACTTCATGCTCGTGGCCCAGGCCACCAAAGCGCTGGCCACCATCAGGTTGACACTGGCCCGCAACAGGTCAAATTCGGGAGTGGATCCATCATAGCCGGGCAGAGGTCGCACTCCAGCCGCTGCGAACCTGCGCCGGGTCCATGAGCACATTGGTTCGGGGCACAGATTGCCGACGGTATCCACCAGCCAGGTCGCTATTCTCACGATGATACGCGACAGTTGTGAACTGTCAAATCGCTCCAGCCCCTCCTCCTGGCGCCCCAAACTCAACTCTGTTTTCGTGACGGTGCGCGCTTTGCGCGAGAGCCACAAGGTGAGCACCATGATCGTGCCGGCGATCAGTAAAAAGAGGGTGTTGGTATGAATCTTCTTCTGCAGGGCCACCATGGGGACCGTTAAGGGATCAGCGCTGGCATTGGCCAACGTGAAGGTGTGAAAACCGGCCAGAGGAACGCCGATAAAGTTGACCAGGTCATTTGCGGCAAACGCCATGGCCAGCGCAAATGTGCCGGCCAATACGATAGGTTTGAGGATGTTGATACGGGTCGTCACCATTAAGATTTGGAACAATATGGAGAATCCAACAAATCCGACGCCAATGATTTGCCAGGTCTGCTCTTTAATCCAGGTCACCATCTCCGGGGTCATGAACGAGGCGCCCTTGGAGCCTTTGATCAAAATAAAATAGGTGATCATGGTCAGGGCCAGACCGCCCCACAGGCCGCCGTAACGCCGAAATCGCTTCTGGTAGTCAAATGTGAAGAGCGCGCGTGTGGCAAATTGAGCGATGGCGCCGCAGGCAAAGGCAATGACAACGGAAAGCAGTATTCCGGATATGATGGCCAGCGCTTTTCCGGTGTTGATATACTCGGACAACGCCATCATGCTCTGGCCGCCCTGGGTGATTTTGACAATGGAGACGGCGATGGCCGCCCCCAGCAATTCAAACACAATTGAGACCGTCGTGGATGTCGGCAGGCCGAAGGTGTTGAACAGGTCGAGGAGCAGGATATCGGTGATCATGACCGCCAGGAAAATGGTGATCAATTCAGGCATCACAAAATATTTGGGATGGAAGATACCTTTGCGCGCCACTTCCATCATGCCGCTGGAAAAGGTCACACCGGCCAAGATGCCCAGACTGGCGACAATCATGATCGTATGGCGGGGGGCCACCCGGGAGCCCACTGAAGAGTTAAGAAAATTAACGGCATCATTGCTGACGCCAACCATCAAATCCATAATCGCAACGGCAAAAAGAACTCCAACCGCGAATACATAAATATCCATATATCTACCTGTTTCTCAGCATAACCAAAACAAATACAAATCAACTGCCCTGTCCCGGTTCAATCCAACGCAACCCAACGCCGCTCGGGGCACCACTACGGCTTTGACCCGGTGGCGTTGTCACTCTTTCTGTGGGCTTGTTAGGAAAATGTTAGGGAAATGTCAAAAGGTTAATTTCTTATGACGGCATCAGGTAACCTAACAGTAACTATAAAGCCCATTAGGCCAATCGAATCTATGTTCAAGTATGGTGACAAAGCGCCGATAATCATTGGAGAACGCTGTTCTGTGGTAATTTTTCCTGTTGAGAGTGCAGCTGCTGTTGAAAGCCCTCCCCGGCGCGGTATGATGTGACCACCAAGTCACAAATGCCGGGGGCTCGGATAATGAACCGGAAATACTACCCTGATTTGGATCGGTGCACGATTTGGAGGCTCAATGATTCGCAAGTTATTTCTCGTATGCTGTTGTCTCGCCATGATGGTTCAAGCGGCTTGGGGCACAGACCGTGTCGATGCAGACAACAGGGCGTTTCACCAAGACCTGTCATCCCTGACCCTGTTTCAATGCATTGAAATCGCATTAGAACAGAATCAGAAACAGCGCATTTCAAAATTGGCGGTAGAT
>JASFKE010000550.1:0-3729 GCA_050118795.1 Desulfobacteraceae bacterium
GCCCCGCTTTTGAGCATTTCCGGCGGACAGCATACCGCCGATCACATCGTTTTTGTGGTCTTCGATAAACGCCGGTTGCGGTTTCACGGTCAGTGACAAAGTGATGCGGCTGTTGCTGATGGGTTTGCGAAATACAATGGAACCGGTTATTTTTCCTTCAATTTGGTCACCCGAAGCCTCACAGTGCCTGATTTGCAACATGCGCTGGGTTACAATGAGTTGGGCGTTAAGTCGGTCGAAATCCAAAGCCTCAATCCCCATCAGGGGGGGATTGAATGAAATTTTGGTCGGTGATATCACCAAGTTGATATCCGCCGTTCCGCCGGCTTTGAGACTGTCGAAATTGACGGTGGCATCCAATTCACCTTCCGGAGTGTAGCTCTTCCACTGGTTTAGCAGGTCAATATAGTTCAAAGGCACACGCGTCAGGGTCATCGCCACTTTGGTTTGCTCTCTCTTGTTCAAAATGGCTGTTTCGGCTCGGCCTTTCAGCTCGCCGCTTCCGATGTTGCCGTGATACGAAAGTTTTTTGGCCGTGGTAAATAGCGAGAAGAGGGAAGGGGTTACCTTGAGATCATCCATGTGGAAGATGGGCTGAGCGGCATAATCGACGGACAATGGCCGGATTTTCAAACCCGGGGGTATGGTAAGGCTGACCTCATCCATCCCTAATTCCGCCTTGGGATCAATGGCCTTAATCTGCTCGGTTACGGTGTTTTTGACGATCTTCGATGGAAAACGGAGGTATAGAAACAAAACCAGCGCCGCCAGCCCAAATACAACGTACAGGAATATCTTAGTTGTCCGCTTCATAATTATCGTTGATACGTCTCCGTTTGAAGCACCGTGTTGAGCAGGCCTTCGTTTTTGCCGGCCTTGGATATCGAGATGCGCTTAATCCAGACCACATTTTTGGTATCTTCCAGGCCATGGAGAAATGTGGTCAACTGCTCCATAGTCAGGGAATTAAGCTTCATTTCGACGCTGGACAGCTTGTAGGAGCTCTTTTTGATGTTTGTGGTAGAGGGTTTCATCGATGTGATGTTGCCCTTAATCCCGCTTTTACCGGCCAGTTGATCAATAAATGAGAAAAGTGTAAAGGTCTTGGCCCGTTTTTTGATGCGTGCGTCTACATCCTTGGAATTGCGCGATAATGATTGGAACTCTGTTTTCAGGGCATGCATCTCCTGCAACGCTTCAGTTTTGGATATAATCTCTTTGTGCAGGCGATCCCGTCGACCAACGGTTGGAAAGATGATCACTTGGAGTACCAGGAAAATTATCAAAGCACCACCGGCGATGGCCGCGGCGATTTTGTCACGCCTTTGAAGGTTGATATTGAATGGCAGTTGAAGGGATTTAAGCCTGTCAAAGGGCATCTGTGGTAATTTGAACTTTTTCATAAGTCTATTTTAAGTTTAAATCGAACCTTTTTACCGGATTTGTCCATATTGGCCGATGCAATGGTCACCTGCTTGAAAAGCGCCCCTTTTTCCACATTGCCTTTGATGTCGTCAACGGAATTGAAGTCGCCGGTCTCACCCGAGATGGTGACGGCGTCACCCCCAACGGTCATTTGGGTCAGCAGCACATCGATATTTTTTGGGACCAGTTTGCTCACTTCAAGCAGCACATCTATGGTGCGCGCCGTGGTCGGGACTTGCCCTGTTGAGGCGTCCCCTTTTTTAAGCTCCTTGATTTTGCTCTTCATGAGATCGACAGGCGGCGCATTAATGCGGCTGCCGGGAAAAGTGGACAGGTAGACCTGCTCGATCTGCATGTCCAACTTCTTGACGCGCTTGGTCAACATGTGGTTGTCGATCATGACCCCGCCCAGTCCGATGATGATGGCAACGGCGAGCAATACGGCAGGCGCCATGATGTAGGATCGGTAAGAGATCCAATAATTTCGCAGCGGCGAACTGGTGCGGTGGAAATTGGCACAAGGACGTCCGTCGGCTTCCAAAAGCGCCAGGGCAGTTGCGTTGTTCATCATTTCAGGATCCCAAACGGCGTCGACACCGATTTCCAATCTTGCCGTCCAATGGGCCAAATCGAGGTTGTCCGTCGGAAGTTCTATGGCCAACGATATCCGTTGGAATGCATCCTGATTCTTTAGTCCGGCTCCGGTTATCAAGACCTTGGCCGGTACAAGGAATTCATTTTTTTGATCATCACCCATCGCCGTGAGGGTTTGGCGGATTCTCAGCGCCAGCGCTTCAGCCGCCTGCTCGGTGTGCACACCTGAAGCAAGTCTGCGAACCAATTCGATTCTGCCCGAGTTCACGGCAAACAGGGTGGTTTTGTCCTCTTCCATATCGAGTATGAGCAGCTGCTGTGACGATAGCGCATCAAGTTCGGAAAGATACCGGGTGAGCGGGAGTCCGCCCGGAACAACGAGTTGCGGTCTTATTTTAGCGCTCGCCAATGCCTCCATGTATCTTTCGAGAACAGATTTATCGATGGCCACAGCCAGGACGTCGGTTTGGTCTGAAGATTGATTTTTATGAAAATCAATTTCCAGCGTTTCGATGTCAACCGGGAGCATGGGCTCCAGCTCAAATGGAAGTATTTGCTTGATTTTACTGTCTTCTTTGAATGGTACCGCCAGCTTTCGATAGAGGATGCCGTCCGCCGGCAGTGCTACCACCACATTGGCCGCAGCCGGGTCTATCTCCTCCTTAAGCAGCATCAATGCCTGGACCAGCGGATCCTCGTCTTCGGACGCAGGCGGAAAGGGAATCGTCGCCGTGCGCTCAACCGAAGCGACCTTTATGCCCGTATTGAGCAGGACCGCGACGATGACATCGTTGCGAATATCAATGGATAGGATTTGACGGCTCATACAATCTCTGTTTCATTCAAGATTTCGATTTAGCGGCTGTCGAATGTTCAACAGCGGGTTTCACTCAGCAGTGAAAGTGTTGTAAATTAAGGTCATATTAACGCAGTTTGAGCAGCGAGCCTGTCGACCAATAAAGGACTATATGCTATTCCGTTTTCCAATTCAAGACTTTACATTTCCAGCTAGATGTTTCAGACTCCTGCTCTCTTTTAATGATCGCAGTGGTTGTTGCCATCACGCCATTTAATTCGGCTGTGGCGATAATACGAAAAACGTCACTCGAAATGGTAATCATGTCTGTATCGGCGAAATTGACGCCGGGTACGCTTGTATACCAACTCTCGCTGGTTAGATCGTTGGTGTATTGGTTTCCGCTGACGGCTTCGCGGTGATCAATCAATAACGTGGCGGCATCTTCACTGCCCTCCGACATAAGGGCGGACAATACTGCGTATGGGGCCGTATTGATATTGATGGTGCCGGGGTAGTCAAATTTTTGGTCATCCTCGGCTTGGGCGCCATACACGGTGATGTAGTCGCCAAGCCCGCCCATCTCCCCAAAGCCGTTAAACAGTTCCGGTGTAATGCCTTTGACAAGACGCACTTCGGATATATGGTCAAACGGCCCGTTTTTGCATGCGTAGGGTGGATCCAACTCCTCATAATAATCGGATTCAGCGCCGCTCAAGCCGGTGATCAGATCTTCATCTTTATCCAGCCAGTCTTTTATGCAGTTGATAATCGTGAGCGAATCCGTCTCTTCCATATCCGGCATATCATCACCCAAAATCTCAAGGGCGGAGAGCATATTGCTGGACAAGCGCATCCAAAGATCTCTTTGTGACGTATTAAATTCGCTGCTGGCTCCAGAGTCCGGATCAGAG
>JASFKE010000551.1:0-3722 GCA_050118795.1 Desulfobacteraceae bacterium
GCGGTGTTTTTGAACCAGGCTGTAAAACCGATCCGCCATCTGGTCGGTGAGCGCCTGGAAGATCGCCTCATCCGCTTTAGTCGAGCCCTTGAACGGTGATCCCATGTCCTTGCTCTCTCCGGATTTGCTCACGTTCATGGCGAATCCGTACTTCTCCATAAAACCGCTGATTCCCGGCCGCATGAAGATCACCCCCACAGATCCGGTCACCGTGGTGGGATGGGCCATGATCCAATCTGCAGGCAAGGAGAGATAGTACCCGCCGGAAGCCGCCACATTCATCATGGAGACGACGAGCTTAACACCTGTGCGCTCTTTGAAAGAGCTGATCTCATGATAGAGGATGTCGCTGGCCGTCACAGGTCCGCCCGGAGAGTTCACCTTCAGCAGCACAGCTTTGATTTTAGGATCTTTTTCAGCCAACTTCAAGTGAGAAACAAACTCCTGCACCATGCCGGGACGGCTCCGCAGCAATTTCTCTTTGGGTTGATCTGAAATGGTACCATCGATGGAGAGTACCAGCACCTTCTCTTCGCCCGTCCCCTCCAAGACAATCTCTTTCAGCGGTCCGGCCTGGGGAAAGAGATTGAACTGAGGCAAAGAGCACCCCGTCACTGCCGCCACGACCACGGTCATGGTGAGTAAAAAACGTATTTTCATTTAGCCTTCCTCCGCGCTTGTCTTTTAAATTTATGCGCAAACCCTTAATGCGCTTCGGACCAGTTACGCCCCCAGGCGGTATTCACCTTCAACGGCACCCGAAGATTCCAAACGCCCTCCATCACCTCCGGCGCCAAAACCTTGATGGTCTCCAACTCATGTTGGGGCACTTCAAAGACGATTTCATCATGCACCGACAACAACATCTTGGTTCCCAAACCCTCTCTTCGCAGGGTTTTGCCCATCTCAATCATGGCCACTTTGATCAGATCGGCGGCCGTTCCCTGAATGGGGGTGTTGATGGCCGTGCGCTCGGCAAATTGACGCACGTTGGCGTTGCGACTGGCGATATCCGGCAACAAGCGCAAACGCCCCAGTAACGTATCTGTTCGTTTGGTTTCCCGGGCCTGGTCGACGGCCCGTTCCATGTACTTTTTCACACCACTGTACCGCTCAAAATAGGAATCGATGTAGGTTTGGGCCATTTGGGGGCTGATCCCCAACTCCCGTGACAGCCCAAAGGCGCTCATGCCATACATGATGCCGAAATTAATGGCTTTTGCCTGGCGCCGCAATTCGTCGGAAACGCTTTCCGGCGGAACCTGGAACACTTCACTGGCTGTTCGCCGGTGAATATCTTCATCCCGGAGGAAAGAGTCGATCAAAATGGTGTCCTGGGCATAATGGGCCAGAATACGCAGTTCGATTTGGGAGTAATCGGCCGAGAGCAGGATCCAGCCCGGCCGCGCCGTAAAAGCGGCGCGAATCTGACGCCCCTGCTCGGTTCGAATGGGAATGTTCTGCAAGTTGGGATCAGAGCTGCTCAGCCTTCCGGTGGCCGCCACGGTTTGGTTAAAAGAGGTGTGGATACGGCCGGTCCCGCCGTCCACCTGATCCAGCAGCGCATCGACATAGGTTGACTTCAATTTGGCCAACGAGCGGTGCCGCAGAACAAAGGCCGGCAGTTCATGTTCGTCGGCCAATTTGGTCAACACCTCTACGTCGGTGGAGAAACCGGTTTTCTTTTTGCTTTTTTTAATGACAGGCAGTTTCAATTTTTCAAAAAGGATGCGCCCCAACTGTTGGGGGGATTGGATATTAAACACTTCATCTGCCAGGGCGTAGATATCTTCCTTTAATCTGTGCAACTGCCCCTCAAAGGATTTGGACAGATCGTGCAGTTTATCCAGGTTCAGACAGATGCCGGTCATCTCCATCTCCATCAACACTTCAACCAGAGGCATCTCCACCGTTTTCATCAGCCCTGTCAATTCCAGCGCTTCGAGTTGGGGCAACAGCACTTCGTAGGCCCGCAAGGTAATATCGGCATCTTCGCAGGCATAGGGCACCGCCTGATCAAGGGTGACCTGATCAAAGGTGACCGCTTTTTTCCCCTTTCCGGCCACATCAGTGTAAGTGATGTTTTTGTGTCCCAGAAAATCAAGGGCGATCTGATCCAGATTGTGGGCCCGTTTGGAAGGATTCAGCAGGTAAGATGCCAACATGGTGTCAAAGGCCACGCCGCGAAGTTCGGCACCATGCCGCCGAAACACCGTCCAGTCGTATTTGATATTCTGCCCGATTTTCTCGATCTTCTCATCTGCCAGAATCGGTCCCAATTGATCCAGGACATATGCCAATTTGAGCTGCTCCGGCGCCCCCACATAGCGGTGTCCGCAAGGAATATAAAAAGCCTCATAAGGGCTCATGGACAAGGAGATGCCGACCATCACCGCATCCATTGGATTTTTAGATGTGGTCTCGGTATCGATGGCGAATCGACGGCACTTTTGCAGCCGCTGAATCAACCCCGCCAGCTCGGCTTCGGTCAGCACTACCTGGTAGTCAGTGGGTTGCGAAGCTTCGGTTTTCTGAAATTCCTGCTGTAGTTGACGAAACTCCAACTCCTGAAAAAGGGCTCCCAGCACCTCTTCATCCGGAGGCACAACCTCAAAGGCTTGGGGACTGAACTCAACCGGCGCCTGGGTATCGATGGTCACCAGCTTGCGGCTTAAAAAGGCCTGCTCCTTGTAGGCCAACAGCTTCTCCCGCTGTTTTTTGCTGGTGAGAGCGTCAATCTGTTCGTACAGGGCATCCATACTGCCGAATCTCTGGACCAGTTTAAGAGCTGTCTTGGGCCCGATACCCGGAACCCCCGGCACATTGTCAGCGCTGTCCCCTGAAAATCCCATCATATCGACAATTTGAAAGGGTTTCAGGTTAAACTCAGACAAGACTGCCGCACTGTCGATGACCTTATTTTTCATAGGATCCCAGATGGTGGCCCTATGGGTCACCAACTGCACAAAATCCTTATCTCCGGTAACCATGGTCACATCAAAACCGGCAGCCTCGGCCAGGCGCGCATAGGTCCCGATCAAATCATCGGCCTCGTAGCCGGACATCTCGATGACCGGGATATTAAAACCGGCGGTGACTTTCTTGATATAGGGAAGCTGAGAGACCAACTCATCCGGCATGGGCGGACGATTGGCCTTATACTCCGCGTACATCTCATGTCTAAAGGTGGGCCCTTTGGCATCAAAGAACATCACCACGTATCGAGGCGTGCGCTCTTGCATCAACTTGATCAGCATGCGGGTGAATCCAAATACGGCGTTGGTGGGCATGCCTTTGGAATTGGTCAGTGAGCGCAGCGCATGAAAGGCCCTGTAGACATATGCGCTGCCGTCAATAAGATAGAGTTGTGGCGTATCGCCGGATGTGTCCTGGGTGTTGGAAGTTGTTGTCATAATAATATACAGGATTCCTGGTTATGAGGTTTTATCGTTTGATCGATAGGGGGTTAACTTCGGCTCATCGACCTGCTTGACAGCGACATCTGTCTGATTTAAGTTCTCTGCGCCCTGCGGCATTATGCTAAACGGCCGTAGACCCTTTTTTATCATGGATAATCCCAAACAACAAGACGCCCGGAGTATGTGAAACCCGAATTGAGCGCAAGCAAAACGGGGCAGGCTTATAAAAGGGGTCTAATCACCCAAACCGGATGCATCGATGGAGGAGCTCACAGTCAATGACAAAAACGTCAGGCCATCGCC
>JASFKE010000552.1:0-3721 GCA_050118795.1 Desulfobacteraceae bacterium
GGGTCAGCGTACCGTTGGCATACACTACATTCATGCTGGGCCGTTTTGGCGCCACATTGGGCAAGATGGCGTGTGGGCTTCAAGTGGTCACTCCCTACATCGATAAGATTACCTACATGAGGGCATTGGGTCGCTTTTTTGCTGAGATGGTCAGCTATATCATCTTGGGGATTGGCTATATTATGGCTGCGTTTGACGATGAGAAGCGCGCACTGCATGACCGCATCTGCAGTACCCGCGTTGTAAAAAAAAGATAGACCGCCGGCTCTAACCCAATGCTCTGCAAGCTGGCGAGTGAAGCTCATGATGATAAAGGGCCGTCCCTGTATCTTTGCTGCCGCAAAATGGAGAACCAAAAGAGAGCTCTCTTTATGGCTTCTGGCAGAATATCCCAGGGGCATACTCTTTTATCCACCTTGATCTGTTAAGTTAGGATTGAATTGTGATTGCGTGCCCTAATTGCCGGACCATATTGCCGGCTCATATACCCAACACAGGTTTACTCCACAAGTGTCCCAACTGCTTGAATCAATTGCGTGCCGAACTATTTAACGCATTTCGTCGACCTGTTGATCACGGCAAATCCGCAGAAGCTGTTCACTGCCAGGGCCAGGCAGAGTGTTATTACCATCCCGGTAAGATAGCGGTGGCCCCGTGCTCGGGTTGTGGCCGGTTGTTGTGCGCCCTGTGTGAAATTCCCTTTGATGGGCGCACCCTTTGCACCAATTGTCTTCTGTCGGGCCGGGACAGTCAACAGCTCCCATCTTTGGAAAAAGAGCGTTTTCTGTACGATAACCTGGCCTTGGCCCTGGCGGCTTGGCCCATCATTATATTTCCGTTCATCCTGTTTACCATCATTACAGCACCCGCCGCAATTTATGTGGTTTTGCGTTTTTGGGGATCAACCCATAGCTTGCTGCCGCGAACCAGATATCGCTTTGTTCTGGCACTGTTGATCGCCCTTGCCGAGCTGGTGGGTTGGGTGACGCTTATTGTGGGGATGCTGAGTTAGACGCTATGGTTAAAAAAGAGCAAAGATATCGTAGATTACCGGGAAGACCTATTTTCTCTTTTGCTGGAAAGTCTTTGTGGCAGGGCGCAGATCATCTTCTGTACGTCGAATCCCTGTTTTTCAAAGAACGCTACAAACGTTTCTACTACAAAGATATTCAACTCCTTTTGCTTAAACGCAACACTATCCACTGGGCTTGGACCTTTGTGTGGGGAGCCTTGGCTCTTGTGTTCGGGATCATTGCCATTGCGGTGTCGCAAGCTCCTTATGTGAGTGGGACCCTTTTGGCGTGCTGCCTTGCGGCGTTGTTGGCGAATTTGATTATGGGACCCAGCTGTACCGTATATCTTCAGACAGCGGTTCAGGTTCAAAAACTTGCCAATTTAAGGCGGGTGCGTACCGCCGGCAAGGTGATGACAGTCATTAAAACTTTGGTTGAAGAGCGTCAAGGTGCCTGGGAAGAGCCACAGAACCATGAGGCCCAAGGTACGCTGTTCCAAGCATCCCCGGCGTCACCGCCCGATTTTTCGGGTGCATCAGTTTTAGAAAAGGATAGAGAATCTGAACCCAAAGGACCCTACAAATTGCTGCTGCACCAAATTCTGTTTGGCTTGTTAATCGTCATAGGCGTCTTAGGAGCAGTACAGGTCTTTTTAAAAAGCTTGCCCATCGGGCTATTTGAGGTTCTTTTACAAGGAGCTGCCCAAATCATGGTGATCGTCGCACTGGTCCGGTGGTTCAGGCACTTAAAAGGCACGTTGATTGCGAAGTTCAATTGGATGGCCTTGATTTTTATCGCCGTGCAGACCATCATCGGATACGGGCTGTACATGGCGGTCTCCATCCGCAATCCTGAAATTAACTACCACCACTGGGCAATGTTTAAAATGATGTTCGAGACTCAAATGTCAGACCATCCATTGGCCCTGGCGGGAAATATCATCTTTGCGGGCGGCAGCCTGTTATTGGGTGCTTTCGGTTTGCTGGTTGTCCAGCGTCACGGTGTCACCCTCGGTCCTTCGGAGCCTGCCACCCAACAAAAGCGACCCTAACCTGATAGTTGAATAAAGGGTAAAGGTCTAATGACCGGATATTTTTAAACACCGTTAGGGCAGAGTCTATGGAAGATCTTTCCAACCAGCGATGTTACCATCATCAACGCCGCGAAGCCGTTGTGCGTTGCCCGGATTGCCTCAGATACTTTTGCCGTGAATGCGTAACCGAACATCGTGATCGTATGCTCTGCTCCCAATGCCTGGAACGCTTGCCGGATCTTCGTGAAAAAAGATCGCGGCTGTGGGTGCGTGGACTCGTGTTGGTGACCCAGGGCACCTTTGGTTTCTTGCTTTTGTGGTATGCATTCTATGTCGTGGGATTGATGCTGTTGACCATTCCGGACAGCTTTCACGAGGGCACTGTTTGGGAGGCGAACCAGTGGGGCGGAAAATAACCCGCAAAGCGATGGGGACGGAGCCTGGAGCGTTATCCCTAATCGAACAGGCCGTAAACCAACTGCGTCGTAACAATAGTGCCGCTTTGTCAGAATACTATATAGGAACCCTGCCCTTTGTTCTGGCGCTGCTCTATTTTTGGTCGGATATGAGCCGCAATTCCATGGCTGGTTGGTATTGTGGGCCGGCGGCAGCCGGTTTGGCATTGCTCTTTATTTGGATGAAAATGTGGCAAGTGCGGTTTTGCAGGCGTCTGTGGTGCCGCCTGGAAAAAGCGGAACCGGAAAAGTGGACCTTGGGGCGAACCGTTGTCACTGCCGCCAGGCAATCTGCCGTGCATGCCACCGGTGTCGTAATTTTGCCCTTGGCTTTCATTTTCGCGGTGCCTTTGGGGTGGGTGTATGCATTTTATCAGAATATATGTGTGGTGGACGACCATAGAACCAACAACATGTCTCAATTGGCCAAAGCTGCAAAGGTGCAGGCAGCTCTGTGGCCGGGGCAAAACCATCTCATATTGACGCTGATGACCCTTTTTGGGATCTTTGTTTTTTTCAATCTGGGGGCTTGGCTCCTGGCCATGCCCTACCTGCTGAAAAGCGTTCTCGGTGTCGAGACCGTCTTCACGCTCAGCGGCATGGGATTGCTCAATACCACTTTTTTGGCCGTTCTATGTGGTTTAACCTATTTGTGTATCGATCCAATCTTAAAGGCGGTTTATGTGCATCGGTGTTTCTATGGATGCGCGCTTCGGACCGGAGCCGATCTGAAATCTGCGTTGCGCCCGTTTGTGAACTCCGGGTTGCTGGTGCTCATGTTCTTCATGGTCAGTTTGACCAATGCCGTTGCCGATAATGGTGGCAATATTGCCAAGGATCCTTGGAAAGCAGTGGTTCATGGGCGCAGCTACGTGGAACAACTTGACGGCCATCTTGATTCGGTGTTGGAACAACGCCGTTTTGCCTGGCGGCTTCCCAGACAAGATGCGCCTGATTCCACCGAAAAAGGCGGTTGGATGACCGCGACCCTAAAATGGATAGAAGATAAATTTAAGGACCTCTTCACAATCATCGGTGGCGGGATTGAAGACTTTTTCGATTGGTTGATCAAAAAAATCCCGTTCCCCAAATTTTCAAAATCCTCCGAATCCGGTGACTATCGACAGATGGTACTTTGGATATTTTATGCCGTGGGATTTGGGTTGGCGCTTTGGCTGGTCATTTGGCTGATTCGCTGGCTCAAACACAGCCGGCCGGTG
>JASFKE010000553.1:0-3716 GCA_050118795.1 Desulfobacteraceae bacterium
CGTAAACCCGTTGTCTATGGCAGGAGACCATCAATGTCTGTTTTAGCATGCGATGACATTACCCGTGACTTTATCAATGAGCTGAAGGACTACATTCCCTCTATGAGGGAAAATTCCGTCCGTCTGATGGATGGCGCTTCCGATGGACAGCCGACGGATCTGAATGAGTTCCACCGGCTTGTCCACACCATACGGGGTGCCTCCACACTGGTGAAAATAGACAACCTTGCCAAGGTGGCCGCAGAACTGGAGGCAGTGCTCGAGGCAATCATCACAAACCACCTGAATGTTGATGCCGAGGTGTGCAAGGTCATAGCCAGCGCCATCGATTATTTCGATACCTTTGCAAAAGCCGCACTCAATGGTGATGACGTTGACGAAGACCGCAGCGCCACCATTATTCTCGCCCTGTCGGAGCTGGGCGAATCCGCTGTTCAAAGTAAAGATCGAGATCTGCTTTCCAACTACTTGTCTTTATCGGACCATAACAGGGATGATGAATTTGATTCTGAGGACGATTCATTTGTAGACGGCAGCGTCGATACCCCCCTTGACTGCTTGTTTACCGATAAGAATACTTCGGCGGATCTCATTGCAGATGATGATCTTGATGAGTTGGAAGCATCATGTCAAACCGGGACGGAATCAACTGACGACAGATCGACCGGAGGTCACCAGGCCGATGATGAATTCCAGGACCCTGTCGATCTGTCTGAGCAGGCGCTACTGGATGATTTTTTACAAGAGGCGGAAGACCACTTTCAGGACCTGGCCAAGGCACTTGGCGCTTTGGAGAAGCAAATCACCTCTCCTGCCCAGATAACGCCGCAGAGCAAGGAGTTGATCCGCCTGATCCGGCGATCGGTCCACACTGTCAAAGGGGCCGCTGCGGTGATTCAACTGGACGCCATCGCAGCCTGGGGGCATGAAGTCGAAGATGTGCTCGACTGGCTATATGAAGAAGCTGACACGATTACGCCCGAAAATGTGGAAGTGCTCATAGATGCCACTTATATGCTCGAGCGCTATGTAACTGCGCCGCAAAAGATCGACCAAAAGCAGCTTAAACTGTTAAGGTTTGCATTCAACCAGATGATCGATGATGAGCGGGATGATTCATCCGAAATCGGCCTGACTCCGTCCTCCGGTGTTGCAGAGAGTCCGGACGATTCGGATATCATCCCGCCGTCTGAAGATCTGCGGCCGCTAATAGACGACAGTACCGCAACAGCCTCCGACCGTGACAAGCCACCACCTGAATTAGGCCATGTCAAAACCTTACGCGTGGAGATGACCAAGATTGAATCCATGGTTAACCTGGCCAGTGAGTTGACCACTGCCCTGAGTGCTTTTGATCAGGACATGGAGGGCTTGGGTAATCTTATTGGAGAGATTGACCGGGCACGATCACGGCTGAAAAGGACCGCCCGCGATTTAGAAATCGGATACGAAGTCAAGGCCATACAGCAGTTGGGAGCGGCAGCGGCCCTGGTGGCCGAAGGTGGCGAGGCCTCAGCCTTCTCGGATTTTGATTTGCTGGAACTGGACCGCTATTCGGAGCTGAACCTCATCATTCGTTCTCTGAGCGAAACAGCCGTTGATGTCAGCACCATAAGCCGCCAGCTTTCCAATATCCATGGCGGTTTCGACGCTTATTTGAACCGTTTGCGAATGCTGCTCAGCGAATTGAATGAAAAGACCATGCGCATGCGTATGACACCGATGTCGACGATGATCAGCCGCCTGCGCCGAACGGTTCGCGAAACAGCCGCCAAATTGAATAAAAAGGTGCGACTGGCCATCCAGGGAGATCATATCGAACTGGATAAAAGGGTGTGGGAAAAATTGGCAGATCCCTTTATGCACCTGCTTCGCAACGCCATCGATCACGGCATAGAAGCGCCGGATGTGCGCAAGGCCGCCGGCAAGCCGGAAATCGCCACGGTCCGTATCGCGGCCGCCTATCAAGGCAACCAGGTTGTTATCCGTGTAACTGACGACGGCGCAGGTCTGGATTTCGACGTGATTGGCAAAGCTTTTGCGGTGACCCGGCCGGAAACGGATGCGCCGGATAGGCAAACGCTGGCCAACCTGATTTTCCAACCCGGTTTCAGCACCTGCCAATCCATCAGCGAAGTCTCCGGCCGCGGTGTCGGTCTGGATGTGGTCAAGGATAACATATTAGGACTTAACGGCACGGTCTGTGTGGAGAGATCGGAAAAAGATATCGGTACGACATTTCGCATCAGCTTGCCACTGACCATGGCGGTTATGAAAGCCCTGCTTTTTGAAGTCTGCGGGCGGCGCTACGCCATGGGGCTTTACGACATCAAAGAGATGCTGCGTCTGGATCCGGACAAGATCACCGGCAATCAAAACAAAACCGTCGATATCGGCGGTCGCAGGCTGCCATATTACCATTTGGCACAATACCTGGCCGAGGTTGTTCATGATCCTTCGCCTGGCAGCGTAGACCGGCGGCCCCTGGCATTGCTTGTGGAGACGGAATCCTGGCAAGGCGCGGTGGCCATCGATCGCATGTTTGGGCAAAGGCAGATCGTAATCAAGAGTCTGGGAACGCACTTGCGTTATGTCAAAGGGGTGGACGGCGCCACGGTGATGGGCGACGGCCAGGTCGTGCCCATCCTCAACATAGGGGAGTTGCTCAAATCCGGGCCCGCTGAGCAACCCCACGCCGTCCGCAGCGAACAGGTAAAACATGCGCAGCAACAGCCCCTGGAGATTTTAGTGGTGGACGACTCGGTAAGCGTTCGGACAGTGGTTGCGCGCCTGATGCAACGACAGGGGTGGAAGGTGCGGACCGCCAAAGATGGTGTTGAGGCCATCGAACGAGTGCATACCCGCAAACCGGATCTGATAATTTTGGATGTCGAAATGCCCCGCATGAACGGATACGAATTGATGAGTTCACTGCGCGCCCAGGATGCTTTCAAGGAAACACCGGTGATCATGCTGACGTCGCGGGCCACGGCCAAACACCGCAAAAAAGCAAAGGCGCTCGGTGTAAACGGTTTCATGACCAAGCCCTATAGAGATGAAGAGTTTATCGCCCTGGTCAGGCGACTGAGCCAAAACTAATCGTGCCGGTTTTTAAAAAAGGAGAAGGCTTATGGAACTCGATCCGTCCGTTAAAAGAAATTGGATAGAGATACAAAAGAACTACAGTGTTCCGGTCAATGCCATAGGGGTGAAAATAGATCCTAAAGATGAAAAAACCCTCAAAGTATGGAAGCAAGAGGGAATCGATCAGTTTCTGCATCGATAGCCGCTGATTTTGCAGACGATTATCTATTCGGATAAATCCATCGATTGAAAAGAAATGAACATAAGCGAGGAATTATAGAATGAGTAGTGAAAGAATTCTGATTGTTGAAGACAGCCCGACCGCCATGTTGCAGATCACAACCATTTTACAGGAAAAAGGCTACAAGCTTTTACACGCCGTGGATGGTGAAGAGGCATTGCAGAAAGCTGCCGATGAGCTGCCGCATTTGATCGTGCTCGATGTTATTCTACCGAAGAAAAACGGGTTTCAGGTTTGTCGGCACCTAAAAAAAACGACCCAAACGCAGGATATCAAAATTTTGATGCTGACCAGCAAAACCCAGGAAAGCGACCGTTTTTGGGGACTCAAACAGGGGGCGGACGATTATATGACCAAACCCTTTGAGGCTGGTGATCTTCTCCAAAAGATC
>JASFKE010000554.1:0-3711 GCA_050118795.1 Desulfobacteraceae bacterium
CAACTCCGGTTGAGTTTGGACAATGCTTCGGCCAATGGATTGTGGAAGGGCTCTTTACCTTTGGGTTTTGACTTCCGGCGTTGGTGAGACGATTTTTGTTGAGCGGGCTTTTTGGGTTTGGCGGCGCCTTCCGGTTTTTTGCCGGTGCGCAAAGACAGTCCAATCCGTTTGCGTTTCAGATCAACCTCCAGAACCGTGACCATCACTTTTTGCTGCACCTTCACGACCTGTGCCGGGTCCTTGATGAATCGATCCGCCATTTCACTGATATGAACCAGTCCGTCCTGATGGACGCCGACGTCCACAAATGCTCCGAATTTGGTCACATTGGTTACAATACCGGGCAGGCGCATACCTATTTCCAGATCCTTCATCTCAGAGACATTTTCGTCAAAAGCGAAAATATCAAAGGTCTGACGCGGATCTCGACCGGGTTTGGCCAACTCATCCATAATGTCGGTGAGGGTGGGAATACCCACCGCGTCTGTGACATAGCGTTGAAGATCGATCTGTTTTCTCAGATCGGCATTTTGCATCAGATCTGCAATGGTGGCGCTGTGATCCGCCGCCATGGCATCTACGATAGCGTAACTTTCCGGATGCACGGCGCTGGAATCCAAAGGATTTTCAGCATCGGTAATCCTTAGAAAACCGGCTGCCTGCTCAAATGCTTTGGGCCCCAACCGGGGGACTTTTAATAGAGATTTACGATCCCCAAACGGACCGTTGGCGTCGCGATAGGCTACGATCTTGCGTGCTAATTGGGGGCCTAGACCAGAGACATAGGAGAGTAATTGAGCGCTGGCGCGGTTGACATCCACCCCTACAGCGTTCACACAGCTGATGACCACATCGTCCAGAGAGGCCTTGAGTTCACCCTGGTCTACGTCATGCTGGTATTGCCCGACCCCGATTGATTTAGCATCGATTTTAACCAGTTCCGCCAGTGGATCCATCAAACGACGCGCGATTGAGACCGATCCGCGGACGGTTAAATCATGATCGGGAAACTCCTCTCTCGCCACTTCGGACGCTGAGTAGATCGATGCACCGCTTTCACTGACCAGTAGCACGACGATGGAGGCGGGCAAGTCGAGTTTGCGCACGAACGCCTCGGTCTCACGCCCGGCCGTACCATTGCCGATGGCAATGGCTTCAGTGCGATACTCTTTGCACAACTGCACGATGGTCGCTTTGGCTTTTTCTAACTGGGCGGCGGATGTGTGCGGGTGGATGGTGTCATTGTGCAGCAGCTTTCCCTGACGGTCCAGACAGACGACTTTACACCCGGTTCGGAAGCCGGGATCGATGCCCATCACACGTTTGGCTCCCAACGGTGGCGCCAGCAGCAATTGCCGCAGGTTGTCGGCAAATACGCGGATGGCATCTTTATCGGCACGCTCTTTTGTGGTCAGGCGCAACTCCGTTTCCAGAGCCCGGGAAAGGAGCCGTTTATAACTGTCTCCAATGGTGATGGCGACCTGTTGGCTGTCCGCTCCGTCTCCTTTTAAAAAGAGCTTTTCCAAAATCTCGATGGCCATCTCTTCGGGTGGTCTGAGATTGAGTGCGATAATCTCTTCCCGTTCCCCCCGTCGCATGGCTAAAACCCGGTGCGATGGAGCGCTGTGGGCGGGTTCCTGCCACTCGAAATAATCTTTGAATTTTACGCCTTCCTCCTCTTTGCCGGTAATCACAGTGCTGCTGATGACAGCTTTTTGCTCGAACAGGGCCCGCAGGCGGCTGCGTGCTGTTTCATCTTCATTGATCCATTCTGCCATAATGTGGCGGGCGCCTTCCAGCGCGTCTGCTGCAGTGGGTACTTCCTTTTCAGGATCGACAAAAGGTTCTGCCGAAGCAGCAGGATCGCTGCCGGTTTGTTGGAAAATCAATTGGGCCAGGGGCTCCAAGCCTCTCTCTTTGGCAATGGTGCCCTTGGTTCGCCTTTTGGGCCGGTATGGCAAATAGATATCTTCCAGGGTGGTCAGGTTTTGTGCCCCGAGCACTTTTTCCTTTAACTCATCTGTGAGATGACCGTGTTTTTCAAGGCTGCTGAGTATGGTATCGCGACGGTTGTCCAGTTCGACCAATTGGTTGAGACGATCTCTGATTGCGGTAATCTGAATTTCATCCAGGCTGCCGGTGGCCTCTTTCCGGTAGCGGGCGATAAATGGAACTGTGGCATCCTGGCAGAGCAAGTTTTGAACTGCTGAAATTTGCCCAATGTCAATATTGAGCTCCTGGCTGACAATAGTACCATGATCTATCTGGTTCAATGGAGTGCTCCTGTTGTCGATGGCTTAAAAAAGGTAAGGGGCGTGGACGTTGCCACTGCCAAAACCGCGAGTGTATGGAGCTATATGCGTTGGACAATGGAATGTCAAGCCCTGTTCAATAGATGCCGTTTAACATTTAAAATGTAATGATATTAATGGATAAAAGACTTTTTTGCTTTTGACATCATAGATTATGCATCGTGAAAGCATGCCATATCGGTTTATCCGCGCATATAGGTCCTTGACGGAATCGACATCTGTTTAATATACTGAGTTATATACTATTTTAGCGATCTATTAGTTATACTAGAGGGGCTATACTTGAGGAGGACGTATCGATGGGTGAGAAATCTGTCAAAGCGGAAAAAGATGCTGTTTGTATACATATTCCCAAGGCACTGTATGATCGCGTTGAAGCTTATTGCAGTTCCAATAGTATCGAACCCCGTGATTTCATATTCGATGCCGTTAGTGAGCAGTTGGCATCCGTCCATCGGGAAAGAAGGCGAAAACAGAGGCTTTAGCCCAGTTCGATGATATCGATACGGCCACTTTGAATCGAAAACCACGCACACATATTGTTCCCGGGTTTGTTCGGATTATTGTACTTTTTCCCCCTTTGGGGCGTCACCATCATTGGCTCAAGGCGGGTTTTGCCCTAAAAGTCTACCTGGTATTTCTTTACAAATCCCACGGGCTGATAGGAAAGCTTGGCTTTACGAAGGCCTTGGTCATCTAAATCCTGCTCCCGGTTAACGATGTCGCATGTGCTCTCATCCTCGGATAGAAACATCTGGTTTATGGCCTGGTAGCCGCCTTTGATATCCGGGCATGCTTTTTCAAAGTGGATCACCAAGCTGTTGTCCGGCAGGATCTCGGCAACCGTATAGGCGATCAAAAGCTGGTCCACCAGCAGTCCGCCGCCGGTGATATGGTTCAACTGCCTCCAATTGTCGAGCACTTTGGCGATGGCTTTATTTTCGGAGGTCAATGTGTCGCTGTCTTCACAGTCCCGCCAGGTACACCAATCCTCTTGCAGCTCTTGGGCCATCGATACCATGTTGTCACTGAACGGCAGATAAGCATAGTCATATTTTTTTCTAAATTGGTTTACCAGGTTTTTTTTCTTATGGTAGCGGTTGCCTTTTAAGTCGACCAATTCCTTGCGATTGTATAGATAGTCCCAGTGCCCCCGGGATTCTGCAGCGTCGAAACTCAGACCCGTTTTCTCTTTCCAAATGTTTAAAAGCATCTCCGGAACGCGTATGAATCTTGGGCATTGCTCTTTGGCCGCGACCAGCATGGGCTCCCAGTCCGTATCCTGCCAATCTCCCACAGGTGCCCACAACATCTCGGCCGGGCGGGTCTGTTTAATACAGACCAGCGAATCGTGCCAGGCCCATTGCAAACCGTACTCTTCCCCCCATCCCCAAATATT
>JASFKE010000555.1:0-3704 GCA_050118795.1 Desulfobacteraceae bacterium
TGCTCGACAATCTGGTCTTCTCTCTGTCCATGGAAAATGAAGTCATGGGCATGATTCTGGACGACGGGCAGGACCCTGAAAAGGCGGCTCAAAAATGGTTGAAAGCCCATCCGGTGGTGTTGGATCGATGGCTTGACGGCGTCAATACCATTGATGGGAAACCCGGACTGCAGGCGGTGAAAGCCGCACTGGGCCTCTAATATATCTGTTCAAACCCCTTAAGGGGAACAGATCAGCCGGAGCAATGCTACCTTCGGTGGAAGTCATTTTTACCTGTAATTTTGCATCACAATTAAAAGGAAGTACTTTTTATGCACCCGATCATAGCACTTTGGACCCACCCCAGATCCATCTCAACCGCTTTTGAGCGTGTGATGATGGAACGCGGAGACCTGAAAATTCTTCATGAGCCGTTTTCGTATCTCTATTATGTTGAAGGAGACGACGCTACCATTTCCCAGCAGTATGTCGATCCGGATCATCCCACAGATTATTCCGGCATAAAGTCGCATATTGAAAACGCCGCAGCCGGGCAGTCCGTCTTCTTCAAAGATATGTGTGCCCACGGGTACGACCGGCTGGTTGCAGACGATACCTTTCTAAATCGACTCACCAACACCTTCCTGATCCGTGATCCGGCCAAAGCCATCGCATCGTATTACGCCTTGAATCCCGATGTTACCGTGGAAGAGATCGGCCTGAAACAATTGTGCGGCATATATGAGAAAACGAAGGCTATAGGTGGCGCGCCGATAGTGGTCGACGCTGATGATTTGGAAGACAACCCCGAGGGCACGATCAGGGCCTATTGCCAGGCCTTGGGTATTGACTTTATCCCTGAATCGATGACGTGGGACTCCGGACAGAAAAGTGAATGGGAAATCTGGAAAGACTGGCACAAAGACGCCGCCCGCAGCACCGGCATACAAAAGAGTATGGAAAAATTCGAAACCACTGTGGAGAACAGCGATCATCTCAAACGGTTTTATGACGACCAACTGCCCTTTTACCGAATCATGTATGCCGGTCGGATTCAACCGATACCGTCCGACAGCGGCATGTAGAGGCAAGGACAATGGATTTCACTCCTGATTTTTTATTGAATAAAATTCCCGCCGGCAGATGGGTACGGAATCTGGTGGAATTTCTCACTGATAATTTCGACGAACAGTTCCGGTTCTTTTCCGGCGCAGTGGAGTGGATGATACAGAGCGCTCTCGATCTGTTCGGGAGCATACCGCCCCTGATTCTGATCGCCGCCATCACCGGTTTTGCCTACTTTTTCCATCGCAGTTGGAAGACTGCGGCGGGAATCCTTCTATCGCTTTTGCTGGTTCTCAATCTGGGGTATTGGCAACAGACTGTGGAGACTGTCACCCTGGTCTTTTTCGCCACCCTCATATGTGTGGTGTTCGGCGTTCCCATCGGTATTGTCGCGGCCCACCGGCGCTGGCTCTTCACTTTCATCCGGCCCATACTCGACCTGATGCAGACCATCCCCACTTTTGTCTATCTGATTCCAACCCTCATGCTGTTCGGGCTGGGTATGGTACCGGGACTGATATCAACGGTGATTTTCGCCATACCGGCCCCCATCCGCCTCACCTACCTGGGCATTACCGGCGTACCCCGTCAGCTCATCGACGCCGGTCAGGCGTTTGGGGCCTCGCGGATGCAGCTGTTGATGAAAGTGGAGCTGCCCCACGCCATGCCCACCATCATGGCCGGTCTGACCCAGTGTATCATGCTGTCGCTCTCCATGGTGGTCATCGCCGCGCTGGTGGGCGCGGACGGGCTGGGAAAACCGGTGATCCGGGCCCTGAACTCGGTGAACATCGCCCAGGGATTCGAAGCCGGGCTGGCCATCGTCATCGTCGCTATCATCATGGACCGGATGCTCAAACAACCCAACATAACACCGTCCGGCGAAAGAAAGTAAGGAGCAGAGCAGAAAAAAATATGAGTGTTCTTCAATTCAGCCATGTGGATGTCATTTTCGGTTCCAATCCTTCCATTGCCATGGAAATGCTCAATAAGGGGGCAAACAGAGACGAGATTTTTTCTAAAACCCGGAACATTGTCGCCGTTCACGATGCCACCTTATCCGTCAAAGAGGGCGAAATCTGTGTCCTCATGGGGCTTTCCGGATCAGGAAAATCCTCCTTGCTTCGCTGCGTCAACGGGCTCAACACCGTCAGCCGGGGGCAGGTGCTGATCCGCCACGAAGGCAAAGATACGGATGTCACCGATTGCAGCCCGGCGGTTCTCCACGATCTGCGCACCCGACGGATCTCCATGGTGTTTCAGAACTTCGCCCTCATGCCGTGGCGCACGGTGCAAGACAACGTGGGATTCGGGTTGGAGCTGGGTGGGATCTCCAAAGCCGACCGGGAGCAGATCATCCGGGAAAAGCTGAAACTGGTGCGGCTGGAAGAGTGGGCCGACAAATTTCCCGGCGAACTTTCCGGAGGGATGCAGCAGCGGGTAGGGCTGGCCCGGGCTTTGGCCACTGATGCGGATATCCTTCTCATGGACGAACCCTTTTCCGCTTTGGATCCCCTGATCCGGGAACATCTTCAAGACGAACTGCTTCAGCTTCAAAGCGATTTGAAAAAAACCATTCTCTTCGTCTCCCACGATCTGGACGAGGCATTGAAACTCGGCTCCCTGGTGGCCATTATGGAGGCAGGTCGGATCGTTCAGGTGGGGACACCGGAAAAGATCGTGTCGGAGCCGTCCAATGACTATGTGCGCCGGTTCGTGGCTTCCATGAATCCTTTGAAAGTGCTCAGTTGCGCATCCCTGATGCGGCCGGTTTCCGAACTGCCGAGCAGCGCCGCAGGCAAGGGGGGCAAGGTTCTCGATTCGGACAAGCAGCTGCTGTGCACTTTCGACAGCAGGGGACGGCTCAAAAAGGTGACCCGGCAGGGTACCGACATTCCGCTGGTGCCGTTCCGGGACGATCTGGACCTGCGGACACTTCCTGAAAATGTAATGGTGACCGCGGATACCGAAACACCCATGCGGGCGGCTGTGGAGACCAACTATGTCTTCGGGCTGCCCATGCCGGTGATCGACAAGGTGGGGCGGCTGATCGGGGTTGTGGGCACCTCAGAAATTTTCAGCGGTATCCTGCAGGAAGATTCGGGATGATTCCAGACTCCGGTATCAAACATCCACCCGCAATAACGGGTGGTTTGTTTTTCCGGTCATAGGCCGGAAGAACACATCACTATTTTCTTCCAGCGCCCTAATACGAGTAAGAAGTAATAGGCGTTATTTTCTGATCCGAAGACCACCACGCATCAAAAACCTTTGAAACAAAACTCACCTGCGATTCCTGCGATAAACAGCCTTATGCGGTAGGTCGACTTTCAGCTAATTTTCTTAAGTTGCACCCCATCGTTGCAAAAGTCTTTAGGGCGTTAGATTTTGATTATTTTTTTATGCAACTATGGGGTTGCACTGGAAGGTTGCACTGGTCTGTCAGTTTTTTATTGACATACTGTGCCCCTTTTCTATAGGAAGCTATCTATTCAAGAAAAGCACAACAAATAGACGCAGCAATGATGCCGTTGCTCCACGCCACTAAGGGCTCGCGCAAAAATAACTTCACATTTTCAAGCGCCGATGCATCCCGCCTGGCTGCGTTGCGAAAGCTCGAAATATCTTGATATACCTTCGCTTTCGCGCCTTGCCAGACG
>JASFKE010000556.1:0-3691 GCA_050118795.1 Desulfobacteraceae bacterium
ACGGCCCATGAGATCATGGACCACAATCCCAGGTACATCTTCTTCAAGACCGCCCGGCAGGGCCCTTTTGGAGCGTTGGGGCAGCCATTGACCCCCATGCGCTCCCTTGCGGTGGATCGGACCTTTATACCGTCTGCGGCCTTGGCGTTCATCGCTTTGCCGGTGCCCGAAATCGATGCCCAGGGAAAAATCGAGCACTGGCGGCCCTACTGTGGATTTGCTTTGGCCCAGGACGCCGGAAGCGCCATAAAAGGCCCGGGACGTGCCGATCTATTTATGGGCCATGGCCTCCGGGCCGAGGTGGGCGCAGGACACCTCAAACATTCGGGAGCGCTTTACTTTTTGATCCTCAAACCCGCCTCCGAGCCGGAAAACGATGTAAACAACTGAAATGACAAATATAATGGATAATTATAAGAAGAGGGTTCTGCTTGACAGTGCTGCGGAAAAGCCGTACATATAGTGATTTTAAGACACCCTACGTTTAGGAGAACAACATGTTTGGAATCGGAATGCCGGAAATGCTCGTACTTCTGGCTGTGGCCCTGATCGTCTTCGGGCCAAAAAAACTACCGGAGCTAGCCAAATCTTTGGGCCGGGCTTTGGGCGAGTTCAAACGCGCCACCTCAGACCTGAAACAGAGCATTGAAACCGAAACCGGAATCGATGAGGTCCGAAGCACCTTGGACGATGTCAAAGGGGATATCAAATCCAAAATGGATCAGGCCGGTTCCGCACCCGCCCCAACCGATTCGCCGTCAAATTTGCCCCCCGATGAAACACCCCCTGATAAAACATCGGATGACCCCGTGGACCCGGATGAACCTTTGGATAAGGTTAAATCGGCCTTTGACGAACTCAACAGCGATTCCAATGAATCACAAACTGCTCCTGCCACCGATCGAGACCCTGAGCACCCGGACCCTGAGCACCCGGACCCTGAAAACCCGGACCCTGAACACCAGGATACGACCAAAAGATGAATAGCGAAGAAAAGCAGCCCTTTACTAACCACCTGGACGAATTGCGAAAACGGCTGATCACCTGCTTTGTGGCTGTGGGCATCGGATTTCTTGCATCCTATGCTTTCAAAGAAAAGCTCTTCCACATATTGGTGGCCCCATTGCAGCAGGCCATGAAAAGCGGCGATACACTCATCTACACCCACCTGCCCGAAGCCTTTTTCACCTTTCTCAAAACGGCCCTGATCTCAGGAATAATTCTGGCGTCACCGGTTCTTTTGTATCAATTCTGGATGTTTATCGCTCCGGGGTTATACACCCGCGAAAAGAAGCTGTTGGTTCCCATCCTGTTTCTGTCCACCCTGTTTTTTACGGGGGGCGCTCTTTTCGGCTATTTTATCGTGTTTCCCTGGGGATTTAAGTTTTTTTTAAGCTTTGCCACGGACACCATTCGCGCCATGCCTTCGATGAAAGAGTATTTGGGGTTCGCCTCCAAACTGCTCCTGGCCTTTGGGATCGTTTTCGAGCTGCCGCTGGTGATCACCTTCCTGGCCAAACTTGGCATCGTAAGTGTTGAATTTCTTAAAAAAAACAGGAAGTACGCCATTTTGATTTTTTTTGTGGGGTCCGCCATGCTGACCCCTCCCGATGTGATCACTCAAATCATGATGGCCCTGCCGCTGATGCTGTTGTATGAAATCAGTATCGTCGGTGCCCGTGTTTTTGGTCAAAAGAGCCAGCAGAGCGATGATGGATAACCGCCCAGTTGCACAAACCCACAGTTGCACAAAACAGATCAGGTCTGGAAGATGCGGTTCGACATATACACATAGGGGATTGGGCAGAATCGATTCCCGTTGACAGCTCAAAATGGACTTGATAGAAATTTTCCCATTGCCTGGGGGAAATAGAGATTCAATAAAATAGGAGGTTTCGATCAATGAACAGACGTAATTTGGGGGTCGCTCTGGTTATCGCCTTGGCGGCAAGTTTATTTCTGACGGCCGGGCTTTACGCAGGTACCGAGGTTGCAGATGAGTTTGAAATGAACTCAGACTACAAACACAAGAAGAGTCTTACACTCTTCACACACAAAAAACATACCACCGACTACAAAATTACATGCGGTGAGTGCCATCATGATGATAAAGGCGAACCCCTCAAGAACCTCAAAATGGGCGATAATGTTCAAAAATGCTTTGAATGCCACAAAAAACCAGGCGAACTGAAAGGCAAGAAAGCCAAGGGCCTCACCAAAGAGCAAAAGCGTGAATACCATGCCAACGCGGTACACGAAAACTGCTTGGGATGCCACCGAAAGTACAATAAAGAGAAAAAGACCAAAGACGCTCCGGTCAAGTGTACCCAGTGCCACCCCAAAAAAGAGAAATAATTTTCGTGGTGGTGTAACGAAATCGTTTCAGCCGGTTGCCCGAACAGGGCATCCGGCCTTTTTAAGGATCCGCCGGGGAGAGCTCTTTGATAAGTTCTTCAACGGCTGACTTGGCGGCACCACGGACCGTGGAAACCGCCCCTCATCGCCCCGAATCGACCGGCTACGACATCACCGCACAATCGCGACGGTTGCATCGGCGCAATGCAGCCGTCACAGCTTACCGGACCGGATGATGGAAAAGACCAGCCACAGCCCTAAAAATGTGGCGATAATATAGCCGCTGAGCCCCAAAAGTTCGGTCACCGACAGGCTCTGGGCACCTAAAATTTCTAATTCAAAGACCAGGAATCGTTTGGTGGAGTTGAGAATCAGTGAAGCTGCCACCAGGGAGGCGGCGATGACCAGGCCCAACGTCAACCGGTTCAATCCTCTCTCGAACTTTCTTGAGGCCTGTTCAAGCCCGCCATGATCCAGCTCCAACCGTAGAGCCCCTTTGGCGATGCCTTTGAGGATATGGTGGGAGAGTTTGGGTATCCCGCGCAGATAGCTCCCTGCCGCTTTCACATCCCTCTCTACATTTTTCAGCAGCTTCTGGGCGTCATACCCCTGTTTCAACAATTTTCTGGCATATGGGCGCGTCACCTCCAGTAAACTGGCATCGGAACCTAAGATCTTTCCCAAAGATTCGGTCTGTATGAATGTTTTGAGCAGCAAGAGCAAATTGCGCGGCATACGGATGCGGTATTTGAATATCAGCCGCATCACTTGATTGTACACCTCTTTGACAGAGATGGTTTTCAAAGAGCGGCCATAAAACGGTTCGCTCATCTCTTTCAAATCATGGCGAAAACTTTTCAGGTTCATGGTTTCCGGGTTAATGAGCCCGGCTGACTCGAAGGCCTCCATCACCATGTCGTAGTCATGCTCGGAATACCCTAAAAAAAGGTGGGCAATTTGCAGCATGGTCTCTTCGTCCAGATAGCCGACGATGCCGAAGTCCACCAAACTCACCCGCCCATCATACATGACGATGGTGTTGCCCGGGTGGGGATCGGCATGGAAAATCCCGGCCGCCATCAATTGACGTGAAAAGGAGCGCAGGCCGATCATGGCCACCTCTTTGGGATCGAGTCCCTGGCGTTGGATTTCCGCTACGTTATCCATCTTGATCCCCGAGATGTACTCCATGACCAAAACCGACTTGGAGGTGTATTGCCAATAGACCTTGGGAATGTAAATCTCCCGGTTACCTTCGAAGCTTTGGGTGAACCGCTCGATATGCCCTGCCTCGGTGAGCATATCCAATTCACTGAAGATAGTGCGTTCGAACTCT
>JASFKE010000557.1:0-3678 GCA_050118795.1 Desulfobacteraceae bacterium
AAAATCCAAAAGCGGTTAAAAAATGGTTGAAAGAAGAATACCCCACCATCAAAAAAAGGGCAATGAGGCAACAGGCTGAAATTCACTGGGGTGATGAGACTGGTCTATGCAATGATAGCTATTATGGAAGAAGCTTTGCACCCAAAGGAAAAACGCCTGCCATCAGGCTACACCCCAGATGTAAACGGGTAAATTTAATATCAAGCATTACCAATCAGGGGAAAGTTCGTTTTATGTTTTACAAAAATAAAATGAATTCCCAAACATTTATCAAATTTATGGAACGCTTGATAAAAGATTCTGATAGAAAGGTGTTCTTGATTCTTGACAATCTTAGAGTCCATCACAGCTATGTAGTTAAGGACTGGTTAAAGGAGCATCAAGATGAGATAGAAGTTTTCTTTCTACCATCCTATTCACCGGAATTGAATCCTGACGAATATCTGAACGGTGATTTGAAATCAGGTGTACATTCTGGTGTGCCAGCAAGAACGGAGGCTCAACTGAAACGAAAAGCACTATCACATTTAAGAAAACTTCAAAAGCTACCATGCAGGGTAGCGAATTACTTTAAACACCCGAAAATTGCATATGCGGCTTAAATGTCATGTATTTTATTGCCGGAGTAATAAGATGGAATTCAAAGAGATAGCAAAACGTATCAAAACAGCCGCCGAGGCCCTTGATATTAAAATACACGCATCGGCATTTGAGGGCCTAAAATATTTTGTTGTATTCCTCAAAAGAGAATGGGTTCAGGAATTGGCGTCCCCACAGGAGCTTTTTGTCTATTTCACTAAGTTGAGCTTCTTCGCATACTGAATTCCAATTTTCACGAATAACTCCCTCAATATGATCAAATATCGGTAGCACATCTTCTTCAGACAGAAGGAAATGATGCGCTGCTTCAAGACAGGATTTAAGTCGGCTAAGATTGTTATCTCCCGAAATTTTCATGGCCTGGGACGCTTCATTCCCTGTTCGCCCTTGTGGGCAAATATCGTAAGCCGGAGTGAGGGTGAGCTCTTTCCCATCCCAAAAGGCCGCATGATTGCGGGCATGGTCATCTGTATTTCCGCATAAAATATTAAATACCAGCCTGCTATAAAGCTCTTTAAGTGTTTCCTTTGGTTTGGCGAAGCGGCGTCGCATGATTTCTGCAAAATCTTCGTAGCTGGCATAACGGGCGGTCATCTCGTTGAGACCTAACATGGTCAGCGCAGAAACCATGCCCTTACGTGCCCATCCATCACTAACGGGAATTCGGTCAAAACGTTCAATGAGCAAAGCATCTTTTCCAGCAGCTTTAACCAGCTTCACTGGAGCAACGTTCAGCCCGGAAAGAGCAGCCAATCTCATTGCGATATATTCGGCCTTAACAACACTATACAAGTCAGTGCTGGACGAGAATTTAGCAATGTATTTCGTACCCTGATCTTCAATCAAAGCTTTTGGCCGCGCTCCTCCAATAGAGCTTCCATAGAAGAGGGCATGATCCAGCTCCGGCGTTAAAGGCACTCCCTTTTCAACGCGATCCGCAGATTCCAGCAATTCTTCCAATGTCGCATTATTGGCTGAGCGTGGTACATAATCTGTCGGTGAGTGCTGGAAATCAAGTGCACCAATACGGTCAGAGCCGGACTCCAGGAGATAGGTTAGCTCATCTAACTCACTTGTATCTGTATCCTTTCCTTTGAGTCCCAGTTGCCGATTTATTATGACACGCCGTCCCCACGCATCTGGCGCAGCATCACGAATACAGCCCGGCATTTCAAGGCCATGTAAAAGAGGCAACACCCCGGATTTTAGCGGCAATTCCGGCTCATAAATTGAAATGGCAGGCGTTTTGTCGCCTATGCGCTCAAGATAGCTTTTGCCATAGTTGAAATGAATAAGGCCATTATCCGCCTCAAGTTTTCCGGCAACAATGGGTTCTGTTTTACCCGGAAGCCAAATCCAGACATAAGCTTGATTTGTTTTTTTAGAAGTCATCATCGACCGCCTTTTTCTTGGTCTGGATACGTTTTGGCAGCAAAGCAATTTTGCTTTGTGTCAGGTCAAGGCGGGTTGCCAACGACTGGCTATTCTGCTCAAAAAGGGTCACGCCTACCAATGTAGCCATTTCGAATACAAGTCCGATTGACGGAGACATTTCCCCGGCTTCTATCTTTTGGAGTGTTGCCCTTGAAACACCGGCTCTTTCAGCAAGGTTATGCTCAGACCATTTGCGTTTCTTGCGTCCAAGCTTTATTTGTTGACCGAGCAACAAGACCGCTTCTTTTGCATATTTTGAATATGTTCTTTTTTTCATTATAGTTATATACCTGACAGTAATGGCTAATATATTAGTCATTCGAGTCGTTAATGACCATTATATTAGCCATCTGTAGATTTTTCAAGAAAATATTAAGTTTTGACCAAAATAATGGTCATAAATACTTATAATGACCAGCATTATAGCCAAGTTACTAAAGGCAAACCTGAACGAATCGGTATCTCAATTCTTCGAGCGTAGGAACGTCTTCTGGGGAATTGCACGTTACAATTTGATCCGGCAATGGTCGGATGATTTTAATTGTGAAGGATGGGTCGAGGCTACCTTTAAAAAGACCTTTAAGAGTGATGAGGAAATGAACGACGAGAAAAACGGCCTCATAGCTTTTTTAAACCATGCGCATTGGAGTGATCCCGATGAATAGTTACGACAAATGCCCAGTTGGATAACTAAAAAAAGATGGCAAATTTCCATCACTGAACCCGGCCTTGAGACATTGGCAATTGGGCAACGTTTGGGCAACAGCTGGGCAACACTTGGGCAACATACACCGACTTATTTGATATCCCGTTTTGCCTCTTCATCAGCTTATGCGTGTCTATTTTGTTGATACAAAAATTGCCAAAATTCAAGAATTTACGAAAGCTGACACGCCATTGAACCTCAAGCCACACGGCGGCGGCACCCGATTCGATCCGGCTTTTGACGACATCGAAGCATCCGCTGAAGATCCGATCTGTTTGATCTACTTAACAGACATGTGCTGCTCACGCTATCCAGGTTATATTCCAAGCTATCCGGTTCTTTGGGTCAATACGAATACAAAGCTTCACTATGGAAAGCCGCCTTTTGGAGAGCTTGTCTACATGAACGGAAACGATGATTATTAAAAATATGTCTGTATTGGCAAAAAGGCTAATGGTCTATATGGCCGCCCAAAAAGATCCGGGAGATGGCGGGAGAAAGACAAAATCAATTGGGTAGACATTTGGAGAAAAAAAAGAGAAGTAAAGTCATATCGGCACAGGAAACAACTTCTTAAGTGCCTGCCGGTGGTGTTTCGGCTCATCCATCGCGCACCTGCTGCAGATATCAACCTGATAACTTGAAAACCACCTTTTGCATGATGTGGCTGGCACGGGCGGGCAAGCGCCCGCCCGTGCAGGTAAGTAAATAAAAGCATACGCCAGTCATTGCCGGCGTTGCAAACTACGGCCAGATGGGCTCCGTATTGCCCTCTCCCCAATTATAGCTGAAATTTAAATGTCTTGTTACATTGCTGACATCCCAGCCGCTTAAATCATGGTTAGAGAATGAAGTTGCAGAGTAAAACATAAGGCCCATATCAATGACATTGCCGACATCCCAGCCGCTGATATCGCCGTTAAAGGAGTCTGCATTAG
>JASFKE010000558.1:0-3678 GCA_050118795.1 Desulfobacteraceae bacterium
TAAACCATCCCAATCTATCTGTAATTTCAGCAAGCGCTTTTTTTTGGGCCTGCCAGGTGGCGGCCTGCAATATCTGGTTTCTCGTCGCATCGTGCAAATCGCCCCCACCATTGAGGTCTATCCTATCCGTTAAGGTCTTAAATCCCTTCTCCCACCAGTAATTTTTAACCGCATAAAACCTGTTTTTAACCTTCGTATTTTGGGGATGGGCCCGGTCGCCGGTGCCGAAAAAAATCATCTCACCGACCTTTTGTTCTTCTATATTGTCAGCAGGGTCGGGATCGCCGATGATTCTGATCACATCCGGGGAAAAAAAAATCTTTCTTTGTGCATCGCCGCTGGATGCATTGAACAGTTTAAATTTTTTCCAAACCCCCGTTAATTTTCTGTCCGTAAATGCAAACATGTTTCCGCCCAGATCCGGTGCGTAGATACTCTCGGTAATGCCATCGCCATCAAGATCCACACCTGCCACGTCCACAATACTGTGGGTCATATCCGAGCTTTCGCCTTCGTTGTAAAATTTAAAGGTACCGGGCATGCCACTGTCTGCGACCACAGAAAAGACCGCCCGCCCTTTTGTGTCGCAGGCCAATGGTGTTTCAGCATCTTGGTGGGTATCGTAACCACCTGGAATCAATAGGACTTGTGCAGTGGTGTCCGCGCTGGTGGCAATGGATGCAAATTGCGGCCGCCCCCAAGACTGCCCAAGTCTCTCAGCGTTTTCTCCCAGCACGCTATCGTTGATGGTATACTTGAATATCGGATTATCATAGGCGCTGATATCGAGGGCATAGTAGTTACTGCCCCCCCGGCGTTCTCCAAATATCAGCACCTTGACAGGTACACCATCGTCGGTATAGCTGATCGGAACAGGTGGACCATCGATAAAATAGTCATGGGCATTGCTGCCATCTCCAAGCCGTTTCAAGCGCCCCAGCTGCTGAGGTGGAATAAATCCCCACAGCTCTTCACCGGTGCTATCTTGAAATGCGTGCATCACTGCGCCGTTGGTGCCGACATAAACGATGGCGTCATCATCCCCATCCATTTTTTCATCGCCGTTGGTATCGTAGCGAACCACCGCCGGTTTCGAGTGAATCACATCTGCCATGACCCAATTTTTCCCGACGCCAAGGATATTTTTAATGACGGCTTGCCTCTCATCGTCGTTTTCGACACCCAAATCAGCAAGTGCAATATTGTCTTTATTGGATATGGTAAAGGCATTGATTTCGGCAGTCAGCCGTTTATCTGAGCCCCCAGTATACGTATACAGGTTTCGATCTGTATTTTTCACCAGCAGTGCGCCGGCCCCTCCCTGGTCCACTTGGGCGCCATCTGCCACCTCGGACCAAAAGGATTGCGCCGTAGTTAAAAACCGACCTTGTGAATCAGTGGCCCCAAGGTTGTTTTTATCGACCACACCGCCGTTAGCGTTCAGAGCGTACTTTTTCAGATTTCCCCGCCAACGGCCGCTGGCCGGATCGGGTTTAAACAATCCCAAATAGAGATGGTTTCCGGCATACACACCGTTGGCGCTGCTGGCGGGTATCGAGGCAGCGCCAAATACCAGGCCGCCGCTGTCAATGATACCCACAATTTTTTCAATGGCCTTGGACAGTGCATCGGTGCTGCCGGCGGTGAAGTACCGTCCCCCCCCGTTTTTGGCCGTATCTCTGAGCAGTTGGTGTGAGCTCTTAAATCCGACGGTGTGGGTGATGATATTTTGCTTTTCGTATTGGCCATGGCCGGTGCCCATCTCGGGCATCAGGTCGTTTTCAAATAAAAATGCAGCCACATCATCCAAATAGTCTGAACCCTCCTTTAAATACTCTCCAAAGACGTTGCCCTCCTCATCGCCGTCGCCGATGGTGCCGTTGTTGATATTTCCATTTTGTTGACCGAGCCCTTCCCCTTCATCTCTATCTCGGGTTGATTCACCATCGGTGATCAGGATGACGGCGTTGGGACGGCATTTGATATCGATGGGGCTTGTATAAGTGACGTTATTGAACCTGCTTTGCTGGCCGGCAAAGTAGCGTCCGGCTTCGTCCAGGGTCCATGCCAGCGGTGAATGGCCTTTGGCCGTAAAGGCATCGACATCGGCTTTTAGTTGTGCGGTTGTGGGTTTTTGGTTGATATCGCCATTTTTTGTAAGCGCCCCACCCTGGGCATCACCGGTCAACTGATATTTTCCCGGGTCGGTCCGCATCAACCCAAAACGGACATCGGGATGTCGATCGATCAATGTTTTGACCGCCTCTTTGCCCGCATCCAGCCGTGTGCGCATGGGCCCTTTATACCCTCCGCTTTCATAATTCAAAAAGTTGCCCATACGCAGATCTATTTCATCGTAATCCCCATCGCAGTCATACGGACTGTCAGTATTGATACGACCCCAGGCCTGTCCGTTGCCATTCAGTTCATCATCGATGCCACTGTCTTTGCAGGTTTGATCCAGCCAATTCCACTGGACGAGCCGGGACCAATATCCGCCGGTCATCTCTGTTTTCCATCGGTAGACAGCGTTTTTTTCGTAGCCACCGCCGCCATCCGTGTAATCAATGCCCCCATTGTATGGGTCCGCCGGGATGTCCCGGGTATCCATACTGTCGGAGGTATCAAAGATGATCATCACATTGGGCTCAATGGCAACGGCCCCAAGGCCCAAAATATCCGTATCATCACCTGAAGCGATACGGGCACCCAACAACCCCATCAACACGCATATGATTATGATCCGGAAACAGTTTTTCATAGAGATCCTTTGCCATGTCGTCTATGCAACGCCAGGGTCTATTCGAAAGTGTTGAATACCTTCCAGACCCCGGATTGTATGTCTATCCCGGACCGCAGATCCGATGCGGTCACGGCGTATTTTCGAATTTTAAAATGACGGACGCTAAATCCGGAATCTCTGGGAGGAGGAGCGATGTGGCTATCGCACGGTATACTGTTGGCCGCTTGGCTAAGGGCGGCAATGTTTGAACTGCTCCGATCCACACAACGAATCTCGACATAGGCGTCATCGATGTCGTCTCCGTCGATATTCACACTGCCCGACCAGTAACCATCTGCCCCACCGCCGTGACCAAGAAGATCTCCCAACCACCACTCGCTGTTTTCCAGCACGGTGATGAGTGCTCCTTCGGCTATGTAAAAATCTTCAACCACAGCCTTGTTATTGCCGGATATCTGCACCTCGACACTGGCCGTATGGGTGGCGGCAATGCCGATGATGGTAAGCAATAACAACAAAAACAGGGTCATGAGCAACACGTAGCCATCGGTACTGGATTTTACAGTCGCAACAACAGACGCCATTGGACACCTCCACAATCAACAGCACTGGATCATGATAAGAGTAATCGAAAAAGTTTCATCTTCCGCAGCAATTACATTCGCAAGTTCCTGCAATTGATCCGTGTGGTCAGGGTACGCTCGAAGGTACCCCCTTTCTGGTACCTGTTTTGAACCGTCAGGGCGACCACAACAACGGCGATATCTCCCAAACCCGCCGGCGGGCCACCGTTGGCATCCAGATAACTGAACTTCAGATCGCTGACCTTCTCGATAAATGTCTGCGGGTAGGCCTTGCCACCCTCTTTTTGACGCAACCGTTTCGATCCGGCGTCATAAAAGTAGGTCAGATTTTCACTGCCGCCGCTGTCCGCC
>JASFKE010000559.1:0-3677 GCA_050118795.1 Desulfobacteraceae bacterium
CGAAAAAGTCTGGGAGTTTTATGATGAAACCCTAAAAAAAGTGCATGCGTACGGCGCAAAGATTATCCGGCTCGATGCCTTTGCATATCTTCACAAGCAACCGGGCAAGGTCAATTTTTTCAACAAACCCGGGACATTTAAATATCTCGACAGGCTAAACAAAATCGCTGAAAAATATGACTTGACCCTGCTGCCTGAAATACATTCCCAATACGGCTCCGGAATCCACAATGAACTGGCGGAGAAGGGCTTTCTCATTTATGACTTTTTCTTTCCCGGACTGGTGATCGATGCGCTTGATCGCGGCATCAACAAACATCTGCTGGGCTGGATCAGAGAGGTGATTGCCAAGGGGATTAAAACAGTTAACATGCTCGGCAGTCATGATGGCATCCCGGTTCTCGATTTACGTGGCAAAAACGGTAATAACAGGGCCGAAAAAGGCTTGCTGGCCGATGAGAAGATCGATCTGGTCATTGAAAACATCATGGGTCGCGGCGGCATCGTTAAAAACCTCTACGGCCCCGATGGAAAGAAAATATCATATTATCAGGTCAATGCCACTTTCTTTAGCGCCCTTGGCGAAAATGAACAAAAATTGCGCCTTGCACGGGCCATTCAATTGTTTATGCCGGGTATTGCCCAGGTGTGGTATCTTGATCTGTTCGCCGGAAAAAACAATTATAAAGCCGCCAACAATGGCGACGCCTGCTGCCATAAAGAGATCAATCGCACCAATCTATCCCTTGCCGATATTGAAAAAGGATTAGAGCAAGCGGTTGTATTGGACCAACTGGAAATGATACGATTGCGCAATACGTCACCCGCGTTCAATGGCAAATTGGAAATCGGCGACACAGATGAAAACGAATTACATTTAACCTGGAAAAACGGCAACACCACTGCATCCCTGCAAGCCGATTTACACAATTACCGTTTTCGCATTACAGATACCAATGGATCGGGGAATAAAAACATCATGTCGTTCGAGTAACCCGCATTGCATCGAGGATTGGCTCAACCGGCGATACAGTCGTGCGATTTGCCGAATACCTCAAAACCGGATCGGAAGAACCAAAGCGGTTTGAGTCGATCATCGATATGTTCCGCCTCGCTCTGGAAACCCTCGATTTTGCCAAACTGCGCACCTGTTTATCCAACACTTTCCGGCGGTGCGCCCCGTTGCATTCGCATATCCTGCAAAGGCAAGCACCTGTTTATCATCATCGACATCACAACGTTCGATCCCTTTTCGGGTGGCGCCCTCATCTTATATGAATTGACACACTAACACCGGATTGGCATACTTGGTCGTGTAAAAAACAGCTCGTTAGCTCCATTTTACCGATCACAGCGATATAGACAATTATCACAGAAATCGAGATCAATTCAGCCAGGTGCGTGATGAGGTTAAACATGAACACCCGATTTGGATTGTCAGACAACTACCGGACGGTTCCGGAAAAGGTGCCGTTTGTTTCAAGACTTCTGCCGGAGCTTTCGTTCTACAACCGATTTTTATGGACGGTTTTCAAGGCTGCAGCAAAGGCGGGCTATAATCGTTATGACAAAGAGGCTTTATACCACAGCAGCTTCGATGTGCTGCGGGATCTGGAAAGGATTGGCGTCTCTTTTGAAATCGACGGCACCGGGTACTTGCAGCAGTTTGAGGGCCCCTGTGTGATCGTGGCCAACCACATGAGTGTTCTTGAGACCGCGATTCTGCCGGTGATAATATTGCCAATTAAGGATTTGACATTTATTGTCAAAGAGGGCCTGATGCGGTACCCCGTATTCAAACATGTTCTGGCAACGCTGGATCCCATTGTGGTCGGCCGCGTCAATCCACGACAGGACCTTCGAACCGTCATGCAAGAGGGTGTCGATCGTCTTAATCACGGCACGTCGGTGGTGGTGTTTCCCCAGACCACCCGTTCCAACGCATTTGATACACGACGATTCAACTCGCTGGGGATCAAGTTGGCCCATCGCGCAAAGGTGCCGGCGGTGCCGCTGGCGTTGGCAACCGACGCCTGGGGCAGCGGCAGAATCATCAAAGACTTCGGTAAAATCGATACGTTGAAAACGGTCCGTTTCAGCTTCGGACGGCCCATAACGATCCAGGACCGGGGTGGGCAAGCCCATCAGGCTGTGATTAAATTTATCAAAGGCCAATTGTCGCAATGGCATTACATCACCAGCACTCCCGCGGCCGAGTGATAAGGTCGCAGGAAAGACGCCCGCTATTGAACGATACCGGTTCTTGCTTTACTTCATTTGCTCCATCACTTGTTTTCGCTTTGTAAACCCTATAGTGGACATCTACAGTTTGTATTTATCTAATATGAGCATATGCTCATAAAAATCATTGACCTGATCGCCGCCAAGGTTTATTGATGACATCTTAGCTGTACGCACCCTTGCCGGTGCCCGCTTTGTCCCTTTTGACAACTTTTGGACAACCAAGGAGACAGCAATGAAATTGATGCGACTGATCCGTATTGTGTTGATGGCCGTGTTGACCATCGCCCTGGCCGGCACCGCCCTGGCCAAAGAGAGAGTGACCATTTTTCATGCCGGCAGCCTCACGGTTCCCTTCGCCAAAATCGAAGCCGATTTTGAAGCCATGCACCCGGATATCGACATCCAGCGCGAAGCCGGCGGCAGCACGAAAATGGCCCGCATGATCTCTGAACTTGGCAAGCCCGCGGATATCATGGCATCAGCGGATTTCAAAGTCATCGACCAGAGCCTGATACCCAGACACGCCGACTGGAACATCCGCTTTGCCTCCAATCAGCTGGTGCTGTGCTACACCGACCACAGCCGTTTTGCCGATGAAGTCAATCCCGACAACTGGACCGACATTCTTGGACGCAAAGGGGTGGTTTGGGGTCACTCCGATCCGAACCTGGACCCCTGCGGCTACCGCAGCCTCATGGTGCTGCAGCTGGCCGAAAAATTTAACCGCCGGCCCGGACTCTACGACCGCTTGATAGCCAACCGCCCCAAGGCCAATGTGCGCCCCAAATCAGTTGAGCTGGTCTCCCTGCTCAAAACCGGAAACATGGACTATGCCTGGGAGTATCTCTCCGTGGCTGTCCAGCATGATCTTAAATATGTTGCCCTGGACGACCACATCAATCTGGGGAATTATAAGTTCGACCGCTATTACGCCCAGGCCAAGGTCAAGGTCGCCGGGAAAAAGCCGAACACCACGATCACCCGCACGGGCAAATCGTGCACCTACGGCATCACGCTGATCAAGGATGCGCCCAACCGCCAGGGGGCTCTGAAATTCATGGCCTACCTGCTGTCGCCCCAGGGCGGTCTCAAGGTGCTCAGACAGATGGGGCAGCCGCCCTTTGTCCCCTGCCGGGTACCGGATACGACCACCAAGGAAAAACTGCCCCAGGTCCTTGGAAACCTGGTTGAAGTACGCCAATAACCGATGAAGACAACACGCGGCATAGCCTCGTTGCGTCCGGACCTGTTTACGGGTCTGGCCCTGGCCGGCAGCACGATGATCCTGCTCTTTATTTTACTGCCACTGTTGCAAATGATCCTTCAACCTTCGGCCGCCGACATGGCGCAGACCCTCAAAGACGACGACGTCATCCATGCCATCGGCCTGAGTATGGGCACCGCCCTTTGCGCAGGGCTCATCGCCCTCGTAT
>JASFKE010000560.1:0-3671 GCA_050118795.1 Desulfobacteraceae bacterium
AGCCACTCGCTTTAGTGGATAATGGGATGTCAAAAGGGGGCAGTCCTGCTTTAACCAGGCTTTGCGAAGTTACTACCACACGGTTTTCCTCAAGTGCGAAATCCGGATGTGCTGTTAATGCACTAAATGCTGGTATGTAGGCTTCATTCAGCTTTTGCCTACATTGCAATTCGTTTTTTGCCATAAGAAGCTCTAAGTTATGACGATAACGTCTCGGTGTTATGAGTTCAATGCTAATTTTTCCGCTCATTTCGGCCCTGATTGTCCCTTCGGGATTTTCCTGTATGTAAACAATTGGGGGCACACCATGACCAAATGTATATTCGATCTTTAGATCAATTGGTATGGCATTCTGTCCGGCTTGATGCTTAGTTCCTTTTTCTTTATTAGATGTTGATGGAATTTTTTTACCACGTATCGGAAGGTATAAAATCTGATCCACAAAAATCATATTCGGATCTTTGATACGAAAGATCCTGCCGTAGGTTGCACCGTACCGATCTGCCTGGCCGTTGTGAAAGTTCCAGAGCTCTGGCCACCGGCCGGGATCGCCGAGATGACGTCCAGCAAGATTCCACAAACTGTCTCCTCTTTTTACTTCATATTGTAGGGCCACTTTGAATACCTTTCCATTTATTGAGAAGGGTTAGAGAAATGGTTTATCGTTTCATATCTTACAATTGATAGTACGATCCCACCCTACGGCCACAACCCCTGCAGCCATTCCCCCCCTGCGTGATTGCTGAGTATACACCAATTCTATTCGTCCGTAATTAATCGCCACTTCCTCATCCGGAAAGTCGCCATTGCCAATCGTTGAAATTTTGTTAATGAGGCAATCTGTCAGCTTGTAGCGCATATAGATCACCCTGCCTGCGCGACAGAGGTCAACCTTAATAGTATTGATATGTCGACCTTCAGCGCATGCGAGAGCCATTTTAGGAGAAGTTACATCCAGCAATTTAGAAAAAGTAAATTCGGAAAAATCCGCCCGTTCTGCAGTTGCCCCGCCAGCAGTGCTGGCCGTTTGAGAGACTTCTTGGGCAACGCTGAAATTATAGTGTAACACCTCTATCCATCCGGCATGCTTTTGATCTGAGGATTCACCGTTAATCCCATCGATTTTTACAAATGCATCAAACATAAATGCCCTGTCCTTTCATATCATAACTTATGAGAATAAAAATCGCACCAGATGACTTAGAGCGTAGGTAGCTCTCAAGCACTAAGTTAAATGCTTAATGATTCAGTGATATGCGTATACCTTGATGGTCCCGTAAAAAGTCAGCCAAAGGATATTTTTGCCGCAACATGATGTGGCTGCATGGCAAGCAGGGTACACTATGTGGCGGTAGACTTTTTAAAAATCCTTCTTTATACGATACCGTCATACCGTAAAGCCCGATGAAATCAGGTTAGTAAATATAAATTCGGTTGGGTGGGCTTTTTTGCGGCATTAATGACCCTTCGAAAGAGGTTCAAAGGTCGGCCTTGGGATCAAATTTGCTTGTGTAATTTTAAAACAACTATACGATATTTTGATGCAAGTCAATAGAAACTTACTTTAACTTTTCCTTATCTTTCAATGATGGAAACATCATTCACGATCATCGATGGAACAATTGATCGGCAACGCGTTCCGGCATACGGTTTTAGGAAAAAATGCCAGCGTCTCTTCCGCCACAAGGCGGCAGCAATCCGAATCACCGGAAAATCGGATGCGATTGTCAGCGGCAATATATTCAACGGTGCAGCCGTATTTTTTGCCACGGAATCAAGCAGTTTTGTGAGAATTTCCAAATTCGTATTTCTATAGATGATGGGGTATCCCTCTATTTCGATGGTTTCATTTCGATGGTTTTGTGCTATAACTACCGAATGTCTCAACACAACTGCAAAACTTGCGGATTCAGGGCCAAATATGACCGTAATCCCAGGTCATTGTTGGGCCGATTGTGGCGATGGCACGCAAACTGGTGCCCGGGTTGGAAGGCCTATATGGCATCGCTGCCGGACGAGGAGAGGTTGGCAGCGGCCCAAAAATACAAATTGCCGAAATACATGAAACCATAAAATATGAAATCAAAATATATGGAACCAGAATATATGGAACCAGAATATATGGAACAGATGTAGCCCGCACTCCAAAGGCCAAATTATCTTACTCACCCACTGACCCTATTACCCTATGACCGCACCCATCGCCATCGTCACCTTTTTCTTCATTTTCGTACTGGTATACGTGGCCGTTTCAGTCACCCTTGCCGTGGTTGGGTGGTGGATGGCCAGGTCGGCTGCGAGGGCCAAAGAGACCCTTCGTCTTCAGGAGATAAGACTAAAAATAGACCGGGCCAAGGAGAAGGCCTTTGTGATATCCATCGTTGTGACCTTTTTTTTCATCACACCGTTTGTCGTGATTTACTTTTTTGTAATGCCTTATTCCTGACTGTGGGGTTAAGATGGCGTGCGATGATCCTTGTCTGATTGAGCGGATTGGGCCAGTGGTTTCTGCGGTAGCGCAAGCTTGGTCTGCTGGGTTCCGGCAAGCTGTGCCGGTTTTTGATGGCTGCCCATGAGCTCCAATTGCAGACGGTACTTTTCCACCTCCGCCTGGGTCTCAATGGCTTTGCGGGCCAGTAAATAACGCAGAAAGACGATCCAGGCCACAAAGGCCAGAAAAACAGCCGCAATTGCCAGCGCCACCCATTTGTAGCGAATGACCAGCGCCACCCCATGGCGGCCGAACTCAGAAAGCAGGTGGGGCAGGGCCCATAACCCCAGTGCAAAAATAAGAACAAACCCGCCGATGGCAAAGATGTTCAAACGGCCCACACGATGGAGCAGGCGATCCAGCCGGTCGGCGGAAAACGCTGTGGATGGGGACTCGCCACCGCTGGTGAAATCTCCTTCATTTTTAAAGAACAGCGCTTCATAAGCTTTGACAAAGAACCCGAACAAAAGAACGGCCCCAATGGGCAGTCCCACCGCGGCGGCAAACCAGGGGCGGAACGGAAAGGGCCGCTGCTGGGTTACCACATTGACATGATAATCGGAGAGGGGGCCGAATGTTTTTTCAAACTCCGCCTTCTCCTGGCTGTTCAATTTGGCGGATTTAACCTCATAGATTACGTTGGACTGCTGGTCCAGGACCTGAACGATGGATTTGCGTCCCGAACCCATGGATGCCATGGCGAAAATTTCCAACTCCACCAGGAACAGCCCCACGGCCAAAATGATAAATAGGGTTTTATTTTCCTGAAAATGGCTGCGCCATCTGGATCGTGCGCCCATATTGATGCTCCTCATTCCATAAGACATAACACATTCGGCTTTTCTCCTTCAAGCAAGATCGCGTTTTTGTCCATGTGGCCGGTACGTTCAAATCGAAACCAAGGGGCGGGGGGATCCCCTGCCCTGAGATCCCAATATACCAATATCACCATGGGGCGAGGTAGGCCAGGTAACCGTGTCAGAGGCGATACCGTCACTGGTGGGATTGCTGGCCCGCCTGCATCACTTTATCCTTTATCCGCATCACGGTGCCGGCAATATCATCGGCTGCGACGATCTCAGTTACCAGGCAAACCGTGCGGGCGCCCCGCTCCAGTACCAGATCGATGTTGTCGAGCTTGATCCCGCCGATGGCCACCGCCGGCAGCGGTACATTGCCA
>JASFKE010000561.1:0-3669 GCA_050118795.1 Desulfobacteraceae bacterium
AAGGATCTGGCGGAACGGATTAAGACGCTCAACCCCAATATCAAAGTCCTTTTCATGTCAGGCTATACTGCCAATTTCATTGCCCACCACGGAGTGTTGGATCAAGGCGTTCACTTTATTGCCAAACCCTTTTCAATCAAAACTCTGTCCACTAAAATTCGAAAGGTTTTGGATCAAAAATTATAATTGGGATACCTTGTCAGCGGTCTCAACCCCATTGTTGCATAAAAAAGATGGGGTTTACTCAAAGGACACACCGACAAGATTACGTTAAAAATCGACAGTATCGCATCATATCAAGGAACTCAGGCGCGTCGGGTTGATCCGGACCGAACGGCAAGGACAGAAAATCGCCTGCTGGGTCGATCCCCAAGCGGTGGATACGCTGAGAGATTTTTTTTCGTTTTAGTTTTTTATCCTAATTGTTCGAAATATTTCGAATAGTTAAACTACAGGAGGGAAATCATGGATTCCAAGACCGAGGTTATGGTAGCATTGGGCGTGGCAATGGGAGCCAACTGCATTCCTTGTTTTGATCACTTATATGCAAAATCAAAAGAAGTTGGATTGTCGGATGGGCAGGTCCAACGGATCTCTCAGATCGCTGACAAAGTAAAGGGTGGTGCCGCTATGTTTTTAAAAAAAGCGGTTATCGATGTAGCCGGAGAGTCGAACGAAAAATATGAGCCCTGCGGATGTCCGCCTGGTGGAGGATGCACCTGACGTTTCAACGATGTCGGATTTGTACAGCCATAACGTTTGTTTATGGCTATAATCACATCTATTCGCTTGTCATATGGGTGATGTTGGTTCTATGGTGAGCCAACTAACAAAAATAGTTCACGACTATCTTGGCTCTGAAACCCTAAAGACTTTTGCACTGACAGGGATGAGATATTGTAAATTTTCACACGTTGCACCTAGTCAAAAAAGGCGCTCAAGTGTAGCGAGGTCAGATTGGATGTCACTAAACACACAAGTTTTTGCCTTGTTTGATAAATCCGGCACACTTGAAACGCCCTCTTTTCAATAATTTGCTTCCATGGCCGCTTGTTGCTGCATGCGCAGGATATCTCCATCTTTGGCGTATTCCAAAGCGCTTTTGCCCTCTTTGTTTCGCAGATGGATATCGGCGCCGTTTTGCAGCAGGATCCTAAGCGTTTCCTGGTGACCGGCCTTGGCGGCCCGCATCAGTGGCGTCCAGCCCTCGTTGTTGGTTTGATCGACCCGGGCGCCGCTGTCGATCAGCACCTGCGCAATCCTGGAAAAATTCCTCTCTGCAGCCCACATCAGGGCCGGCCAGCCGTCGTTGTCGGCATGGTGGACATCGGCGCCTTTGGCAATGAGGGTTTTGGCTATTTCAACATATTCATCTGTAACGGATGCCGTGTATATCAAACATGTGCTTCCGGATTTACTTTTAATATTCACATCAGCACCCATCGATAGCAGGATATCGACGATCTCTTTGTGCCCTTCACCGGCTGCTCTGCCTAAAAGCGTTCTATTGCACCCCTGATTGATCTTAATGTTGGGATTGGCATTCAACAGGAGTTTGAATGACTCGACCGGACCTTTTTCCGCAGCCCTTACCAAAGCGGTTTGACCGTTATCATCTTGAATATTTACATCAGCGCCTTTTTTAAGGAGCAGCTTGATTATTTTCGGGTGACTGGTCAATGCCGCACCCATCAAGGGTGTAAAACCGCCATCATCTTTTTCATCAACTCTTGCCCCTCCTCCAATCAATAGATCAGCGATAACGGTATGGCCGAAAAAAGCCGCGTGGTGCAAGGCTGTCTCCCCGTTATTATCGCGGCTGTGGATATCAGCACCGCTTTCCAGCAGGATCTTTACAATTTTTTTTCGGTTCTTGATCACGGCTGCCGTCAGCGCACTCTGGCCCCTTTCCTCACGGGCGTCGATTTCGGCTCCTCTATCCAGCAACAGCTCCACCATGGCTTCACTACCAGCAAAAGAGGCTCCAATCAGCGCTGTGATCCCATCACCGCCTTTGAAGTTGACATCCGCTCCATTGTCTAATAGGGCCGTAACTGCACTGATGCTCCCCCAAGCAGCCCCTATCATTAAAGCAGTGTCGCCGTATTGATTTTTTTCGTCAGGATCGGCTCCTTGAGCGATCAACCGTTTTACCGCCCCGGCATCGTTGGCTACCGCAGCATCTTTGAGATTTTTCGGATGGGTGTTCGAACGGGCATAAGAGATCAGTGCCATGCCTAACAGCAATAACGATCCGATGATTTTCAAGTTTTTATTTTTCATTATCGCTCCCATCCTTCAAGGCATTTATTATAAAAAAACCGTAACGACGGATCTTGTGCCACTTCATGCCCATAGGTGTAAGAGAGGGCTTTTTTGCGCGCAAAGGCAGCCTTTACCACCTCTCGGGCCAGTTTGGCCGTACCCATATCCGGGAACTGTCTGGCATTCAATCTTCTGATGATTTCGTCAAGAATGGGGGGCGCGTCCAGTTCCCGTCTGCCAATGGCGCCTTTAAGCCAGTTCAAAGAGTCGATTGCCTGCCTTTTACCCCAAACGGTATTCATATCCATCTGGTGGGCATACTGAAGAGAGCGTGTATGGGCCGGGCCAGCCAGCGTTGCCAGAGCGACGCCTGCCATTTCTGGGATGACTTTTTCTATGGTATCAAGCACCTGTTTATACGATGCTATAAAGTTGGGCGACAGCGGAGATAATTCCGTTTGAGGTATACGAACAATTGTTAATATCACATCCGGCGAAAGCATCGCCATTATGGTGAGCCCGCCGCTCACATATGCTTTAGAGTGGGACTTGAAAGCCGCTTCCTTTAGATTCCTGTTTAGGTCTTTATCAGCCCAATAATTGTTACTTGAAGGATATAGCCGCTCTTTGCTATAGGCCTGAACAATAAAATCCCGCAGCTCCTCTTGAAGCTTTATGGTCGTTTTCCATACCCAATTCTGCACATTAATATTAGTGCCTAAATAATGATCTGTCGTAAAGCTGAAACACTACCTTTTGCATAGGAACAACCGTGATGAACCGGCAGCGAACCTGATAGGCATTGCAGATATGATTCCTGCCATTTGATGCTATCAATAGTTGCTGAAATGCGGCTGCAAGCGTGCAAGTCATCAAAGCTCGTAGGATTCAATGAGCTAAAATGGATTAGATTGATCGGAAATTTTGTAATGATAGAAAATATGCCAAGATGGCACATGCATGTCAACAAGAAAACATTGGGGTCAACGCATCTGAAAGCGAATTTCAAACAACTGTTGGAATCATTGCTCAGGTGGCCTGAACACCTGAAAATCTGTTGAATTTTTAAATTGGTGTGATACTCTTAGGTGGCAGTTGTAAAAGCTCGCGCAAAAAAAGGGACTATATGGACAGCGGCATCATTTTCAAAACCCAAAAATACGCCCTCCACGATGGGCCGGGCATCCGGACTACGGTATTCTTGAAAGGCTGCCCCCTATCGTGCTGGTGGTGCCACAACCCCGAGGGACAGGCACGCGATCCCCAAATCCTGAAATCCGCTGACAACCAGGCCTACAAAGATGAAACCGCCGGCAGGCGCGCCACTGTTGATGAGATCATCCGGGAGATCGAAAAGGATATCGTTTTCTACGATGAGTCGGGCGGCGGGGTCACATTTTCAGG
>JASFKE010000562.1:0-3668 GCA_050118795.1 Desulfobacteraceae bacterium
ATTTGTCAGGGCCTCGGTAGAAAACCATTTAGCGTTTATCAGCGGAAATTTTCCTTTAGAGATCAAAAGCCATGATCCCAAGATGGTGGCGGCATGGTTTAAAGAAAAGATCGATTTCATGCCGCAGCTGCCTGAGCTGAAAGATGACACGACTGTCCTTATCGGCGGTAGATTGGCTCAGTTTAATGGAGAAAACGTGGCCCTGGTCAGCTACAGGATAGACAAATCGCCGGTTAGCATGTTCATTGTCAAGGGTAATTCTGCAGCCTATGTGGATAGCAGAGACTTTACCTTCATGAAAGGAAGGCGATTTAATTTTTCGCGGCAACACGGGCTCAACGCCATCGCCTGGACCGATGACGGCAATCACTTTGCCCTTATTTCCTCCCACGCGTCTCGAAATATTGCGAGCTGCAAGGTTTGTCATGCCTACGGCTCCGGACTAGCAGATCTTAATGCATTGCTTGGAATATGATCGCCATGGGCAATATCATCTTTCCGTTTGTCGCCGAAAAAGACCCAGAGCCCGACCCGGTTAGACGCAAACTGCTCTCCGCTTTAGGGTGGGGCTCGCTTACCCTGGTTTGCGCAGCCGGTACCTTGTCGTCCATACGCTTCATGTACCCCAGAGTGCTGTTCGAGCCGCCGGCTTATTTTAGTATCGGTCTTATGAACCAATTTACTTTCAGCGGCCAGCTGGACAGCCATGGCGTCTCCATGGTGATGCTAAAATGGAAAAAATCCCACCAGACATGGATCGTGCTTGAAAAAGATAGAATGTATGCCATCTTTGCCAAATGCACCCATCTTGGCTGCACCCCCAGTTGGTACGAAGAGGACAGGACCTTCAAATGCCCCTGCCACGGCAGCCAGTTTTACAGCAACGGCGTCAACTTTGCGGGGCCGGCCCCCCGCCCCATGGATCGTTTTAAGATTTCAATTGGTGAAGACGGCCAGATCGTCGTAGATACCGCCGTTTTATTTTCCCACAAGAATTTCAACAATCCTTATGCCTACTTGGACCTTAAGCGTTTAACTGCCGTATAACGGGTGAGGGTCTATTTTAATGAAATCGTCGGGACAGAAACCGGAAAGTGTTTTGGACAACCTGAAAAAGGCCATAAGCGGCTTACGTATCGTCAGATCGATTTTTCGCCACGGGTACGCGGACACGGAAAAGAACCGGTCGATGCAAATCGTTTCCAATCTCTTTTTTCACCTTCACCCGGTGAGGTTAAAAGAACATGGGTTTCGCATCCGGTTCACCTGGTGCATGGGAGGGATTACGTTTTTGCTTTTTCTCATCGAGCTGGTAACCGGTATCCTATTGATGTTTTACTACCGGCCGGTGGTTGAATATGCCTATATGGACATCAAGTCCTTGATGATCGACCTGCCTTTTGGAAGGGTGCTCAGAAACATCCACCGCTGGGGGGCGCACCTGATGGTGATCACCGTCATGGCGCATATGCTCAGGGTGTTTCTCACCGGATCCTACAAACCGCCCAGGGAGTTTAACTGGGTCATCGGCGTTATCCTGCTCATCGGTACCCTCTTGCTCAGTTTTACCGGTTATCTGCTGCCATGGGACCAATTGGCCTACTGGGCCATATCCGTGGGGTCCAACATGGCCAGAGCAACGCCGCTTCTGGGGCATGAAGGGCCCTTTGCCATGTTGGACAAGTATCATGATGTCCGTTTTCTTCTATTGGGCGGCAGCGAAGTTGGCCCAAGTACGATCCTTCGCTTTTACGTTTTGCATGTGATTTTACTTCCGGTGGTGCTTCTGATTTTTGCCGCCGTACATTTTTGGCGCATACGCAAAGACGGAGGGATCAGCGGACCGCTATGAACCCCTAAGGTTTGCCCAAGGGATTGAAACCACAGTCATAACTTATATTCTTACTGGTTCATCGAAAATGGAAAAAAAAATGGAACCCGAAGACAAGCGGCTGCGCGTCCTGGCCGTCGTAGAGAGTGCTTCCCCGGTCAGATTCAAAGACTCGGCCAAGGAGCGTTTTGTCTGGCCCGACCTGGTGATAAAGGAGCTTTTAGCGGCCATCGGTATCATTGTTGTGCTGATCGTCTGGGCGCTTTTAGTGGACGCGCCCTTGCGCGCGGAGGCGGACCCCTCCTGGACCGAAAACCCGGCAAAAGCGCCATGGTATTTTTTAGGCCTCCAGGAACTGTTGGTCTATTTCGATCCATGGCTGGCGGGTGTGATCATTCCAACCCTGATCGCGTTTGGCCTGATGGCCATTCCATTTATCGACTGTTTCAACCCCGTCTCAGGCCATTACCGGCTTGCCAGGCGGAAAAAGGCCTCCGCCATCTTCCTTTTTGGATTTTTTATGTGGTTCGCCTTGATTGTCGTCGGGACTTTTTTTCGAGGGCCGAGCTGGCATTTCTACTGGCCGTGGGAATCCTGGTTGGTGGAAAAGCAGGCCGGAGAAGCCCTACGATCGCTGCCGGCCGCTACAGGCGCCGCTTTTTTGGGGATCTATTTTATCGGTGGCACGATGTTGCCGGTTATCATCGATAAGGGGATCCTCAAACGTTTTGGATCCATACGGTACCTGGTCACGGTTTTTTTGCTGCTAACCATGCTGTTGATTCCCATCAAGATCGTGATGCGCCTGGCTTTCGGTATAAAATACATACTCATAACGCCTTTTTTTAATATTTGAGTGATATGAAACTAAAACCGGTCCAATTATTATGGCTCGTTACTTTCGGGATATGCCTTTTGGCGGCGACGGGGTGGACGATTGTCTTTGAAATCGATCAGCCGTGGAAGCAATTCCAGAAGGATTTTGCAACGATTGAAAGAGAATTGCTGATGGAAAAAAAACATCAGCTTGAAGATCAATTGAAAAGGGCGCCGGAGGCCGCATCAAAAAAGATGAGTGCGCAAACCCTGGGACTCGACCGAAAAATCAAATTGAATCAAAAGCGCTCTTCAAAGATCGACCAGGTATGGATCGAAGACCTCAAGCGTGCCGACCGCTGCATGACTTGCCACGTCGGTGTAGAAAAAGCCCTTTTTTCGGAATCGGAAGGTGTATTTTGTAAACATCCATCGGATTTTCTTAAAAGCCACCCTAAAAAGAAATTTGGTTGCACCGTCTGTCATGACGGAGACGGCATGGGTCTGACCGTTCCTTCGGGCCATGGCCGGGACGGCCACTGGAATCGTCCCCTTTTAAGTGGTGAGTTGGTGCAATCTTCCTGCCGAAGGTGTCATCCCTATAACGAACAAATTCCCCGGCACATCGCATTTCCACAGGCACCCGTCTTGAGCCGGGGCAAGAATCTATACGATGAAAAGGGCTGCCGGGGGTGCCATGAACTGGAAGGGTTCCAACGGCCGGAGAGTATTGCTCCGGTGCTTTCCCGTCTGGGTGAAAAAGTCAACAATGATTGGCTGGCCATGTGGCTGAAAAGACCTAAAGACTATCTGCCGGATACCATCATGCCCTTTTTCGATCTACCCCCTGAAGAGATTGAAGCACTCAGCGCATTTCTTCTGAATCAAAAAGGGACAAACCCGGCCAAAACGACAGGCATCGAACCGGCGAATTTGATCCATGGCAAAAAGCTGGTTGATACGATTGGGTGCCTGGGATGCCATACCGTAACCGACCGGGGAGGAGCCTTTGGACCGGATC
>JASFKE010000563.1:0-3667 GCA_050118795.1 Desulfobacteraceae bacterium
GGAGGGTTACACCCTGGCACTGGATTTTAAAATCGAGCCGCACCTCTTTCCACTGCTCGATGAGTTGGATAATATGGTCGTCGACCACGGGGGGCGCCTCTATCTGGCCAAGGATGTACGCATGCGTAAACAGACCTTTTTGCAAGGGTATCCGGGCTGGGAAGCCTTCAGGGAGATTCGATCCAAGTACGGTCTCTCGGAAAAATTGAACTCCTTACAGTCTTTACGATTGGGATTATAACTATGAACGTGCTCATTTTAGGCGGCAATTCGGACGTGGCATATGCACTGGCCCGACAATTTGCAGCCAAAGGTACCGACATCACCTTGGCTTCGCGCAATCTGGAATTATTGAAGAAAAAGGCGAAGGATATCGAAATTCGCCATGATGTCAGCGTTCAGGCGCTTGCCTTTGATGCGTCTGAAACAGGCTCCCATCAAGCCTTTTATAACGCCCTGGCCCCCAAGCCCGATGGGGTCATCATTGCCTTCGGCTACCTGGGGGATCAGAAAAAAGCACAATCCGATGCCCGGGAAGCCCAAAAAATCATCCAGACCAACTTCACGGGAGCGGTATCGATATTGGAGATCGCGGCCGATGACTTCGAGCGCCGCGGCAAGGGCTTTATCATCGGCATCGGGTCGGTTGCCGGTGAGCGCGGAAGGCAAAGCAACTATTTTTATGGCGCCGCCAAAGGCGCTTTGGGCATCTACCTGAGCGGCCTGCGCAATCGCCTGAGCAAGCGTCAGGTCCATGTCACCACGGTGCTGCCCGGCTTCATTGACACCAAAATGACATCCGGATTAGGGTTGCCGGCCTTGTTGACCGCCACCGCCGAGCAGGTGGCCGTGGACATCTACCAAGGGCATCAAAAATCAAAGAACATCATCTATACCCGCTGGTTCTGGCGCTGGATCATGGCCGTCATCAAAGCGATACCGGAACCCCTATTCAAGCGCTTGTCCCTATGAGATCGAATATCATCATAAACCGTTACATGATCAGGGAGTTTCTGCCGCCCTTCGGCATCAATCTCTTTTTTTTCATGTTCATCTTTTTGATCACCAAAATTCTCGAAATCACCAACCTGGTGGTCAACTATCAGGTCAGCCTCTTTTCGTTTCTATTGTTGCTGGCCTACTCCATGCCCTTTTTTCTGGCCTTTATTACCCCCATGTCAGTGATGATGGCGGTTTTGCTGGTCTTTTTGCGAATGTCCGGAGACCATGAGATCGTTGCCCTTAAAGCTTGCGGGCTCAACCCCAACCGGTTCCTGGTGCCGGTCTTGCTGTTCTGTTTCATGGGGTGGTTGATGACAACGTTCATTACCATGGTGGGCTTGCCGTGGGGCAATCGCTCCTATTACGGGCTCTCAGTGGATCTGGCCCAAACCCATGCGGATGCCGTCATTAAAGAGCGAACCTTTATCGATAGTTTTCAAGGGCTGACACTGTATGTCAACCAAGTGGATATGCAAAACCAAAGTATCAAAGATGTATTTATCGAAGATCAGCGCAACAAGAATGTGAACAACATCATCGTCGCTCCCCGCGGCCGCATTACATCAGATCCCTTGAACTTTGTCATACGCCTGAAATTGTTCGATGGCGCCATCAATCAAGTGGACCTTGCCCGGCAGACCGCCAATGTGGTCTCTTTCGAAACCTATGAGATGAAGATGGACCTCCAAGAGATGGTCTCCAAAGGGATATCCAAACGCAAACCCATAGAAGAGATGACCCTTTTCGAGTTGAAAGATTACCTCCGATCGAGCCATCGCCAGGACAAAAAGCATTATAAGGCATTAATGAAATTTCATGAAAAATTCGCCCTGCCGTTCGCCTGTTTCGCATTGGGAATGGTGGCCGTTCCCTTGGGCATGCAATCCACCAGAAGCAACCGCTCCATGGGAACGGTGATGGGGATCCTTTTATTCCTGACTTACTATATATTGCTCACGGTGGCCTGGTCCTTTGGAGAATCAGGCACTGTGCCGCCGGTGGTCGGCATATGGACGCCCAACATTGTGATGGGCGGCATCGGCATCTATCTCTATATTCGCATGGTCAAAGAGAGACCTGTCCGGTTGAAGCTGTCGCCGAATAACATTCTTCAAAGATTTAGAAAACATAAGCGATGAATGATCACTCATGAGCCTTCTCACCCGATATATCATACTTGAAATTATAAAAAATTTCATCGCGGCTCTCTCCGCCGTACTGTGCATCTTTGTGGCCATCGACTACCTGGGTAACATGGATGAATTTATCGATGCGAAACTCTCCTTATGGCGAGCCCTAGAATATGTGCTGTACAAGGCTCCGTTTATCTCCACCCAAGCCATGCCGGTGGTCCTTTTGATGGCCATTTTGATCGCCTTCGGGCTGATGAGCAAAAACAACGAGTTGATTGTCCTCAACTCCAGCGGCGTGAGTATTTATGCCTTGCTTAAGCCGGTGCTGCTGGTCTGCGCCACAGCATCTTTGCTGCTCTTTTATTTGGCGGAGCAGGTGGTACCGCTGACCATGCAGCAATCCAATACCATAAAGCGACAGGAGATCCGCAAGACCACCAATATTTCGGTCAAGGAGAAAAACATCTGGATCAAAGGTTACCGGCGAATCACCCATATCAAGTACTTCGATCCCGCCAGTCAGGCCATATTCGGATTCACCCGATACTTTTTCGATGCCGACTTCCGGTTGGTCCGGCGCATCGACGCCGCCATGGGAAAATACGAAAACAACAGATGGGTTTTGCATGATTCCATGGATCAAAGGTTGGACAAAAATAGTAATACTTACAACATCAGGCTGGATGAGATTATCAATGAAGACCTTCAACTGCATCCCGATGATTTTAAGCAGATCGTTAAAAAATCAGAAGAGATGAATCTGAGAGAGTTGTCGGCTTTCATCCACAAAGTGGAATCAGAGGGGTATGATGCCCGGGTTTACCGGGTTGACCTCTATGCCAAAAGTGCCTATCCGTTTGTGTGTATCATTATGGGGATCGTCGGCATCGGGCTAACCGCCAGACGGCGTCTCAACGCCGGGTTGCCGACCAGCATTACCCTGGGCATCGGCATCGGGTTTCTCTACTGGGTGTTCCAAAGTTTTTGTATTTCTCTAGGTTATGGTAATGTGATGGGACCGTTGGTTTCGGCTTGGGCCGCCAATTTTGTGTTTTTTTGTGCTGGGTGTATATTGGTAATCAACGCCGAATAACCGTTGCAAAAGCCGTCAGGGCACCAGATCCCGCGTTGCCGGAGGTTCGCAGTAGCGCTGCTACGGCTTCACCTCCGGCGCCTTGACTCTGGTGCCCTGACGGCTTTTGCAACTGTTTTTATGCCAGATCCCGCGTTGCCGCAGGTTCGCTGTAGCGCTGCTACGGCTTCTCCTCCGGCGCCTTGACTCTGGTGCCCTGACGGCTTTTGCAACTGTTTTTATGCCAGATCCCGCGTTGCCGGAGGGTCGCTGTAGCGCTGCTACGGCTCTTCACCTCCGGCGCCTTGACTCTGGTGCCCTGACGGCTTTTGCAACTCTTGCTTGCTCTAAATATTAGCCGTCGGTGATCCGCCGATATCCAGATCCCGCGTTGCCGGAGGGTCGCTGTAGCGCTGCTACGGCTTCTCCTCCGGCGCCTTGACTCTGGTGCCCTGACGGC
>JASFKE010000564.1:0-3664 GCA_050118795.1 Desulfobacteraceae bacterium
CATTCCGAGCCAGAATGCCCCATAGCCGGAGCCCACTCCGGTAATCAGACCTACTTGGAGCTGCGCGGGGTAGTAGGCCAGGGGAATCAAGAAAAAAACACCGATGACAAATGGGAGGCCGAGCCTTGTCAGACGACCTATAAGATATTTCCGGGTACCCTTTCTTGCCAAACTCTGCCAGACAAACATCCCGGAGATAAAGAATAGCAACGGCATGAAGAACGTTTCGTTGAAGGCCACAATCAAATCAAATCCGATCCAGCGCTGCTCGTTAACAACCGGACTGGAAGTCGCGATCGGGTTCTCATAATTGATGAAAGCGAATGTAGTGTAGGCGAGAATTGCGTGATGGCACAACACGAGGGTAACTGCAAATGCGCGTAGATAGTCGAACTCGACCTTCCGCCCAGACACTTCCGGCAGATCGGGTGTTGCGTATTCTTCAGCCTGGTTATCCTCAACCGCACGAATCGTCACAATAGTAAACCCCCAGCCGAGCTCGTCAGTCGCACTTCGAAGCAAAGTGCCTGATGGTGCACATCCTTATTTTGCCGAACGTTTCGGCTCACGGGTGAGGGCCGCTTTTTGGCCCGAATCCCCGTGAAGCCGGATATTAGCAGCCATCTCCACACTCGAACTCACCACTTGGACTCAATTGCAATTGTGTTTATTAATTGGCCTCATTAAAATAGAGCTTTAAAAAGAGATCACGATCGCCTCCCTATAACCTCCATCATTGGCGATCCGAAAAAAATTGCGCCAGGTTCTTTTGAGCGTACTTCCCACTCTGCGACGAAATCGTCAAATACGCTATTTGCAAGGAAACCTTCTTTCACGAGGATAGGCAAATGATTGCGGAATAACACATCCGGCCAGAGCCATTCTTGTGTGGTGGCTCGAACTGTCTTGGTGATCACATTAATCTCGACATCTAGTTCGGCAAAGTGGAGCAAACCGGGAAGGTCGTTTCCTATCTCTGGATTGCAACCATGTTCACCCGAAACGGCCTGAATAAGAGCCTCTGCTATTTCAGGTAGATACTTACTTTTCGGGTGAATATTAATGTGACGGTAATTACAAAATTCGGTGAGGGCGCAAACACCTCCAGGCCGAAGCCACTTTGCTATACGACCAATAAGCGACTTTACTGCTGCCTCGGGAAGATACATTAGCACCCACCGACCGTAAACTCCATCTACGCTTTCCTCTTTAAGATCAAATGCTTCCAGATTAGCCGCTCTTATCTCAATATTGTAAAGACCTGCGGCCTCGGCTTGTGCCTTCAATAGCGGAAGTGAGCGTTCTCCGTCTCGATCAACGGCAATGACTTTTCCCTCTGGCCCGACAATTTGTGCCAGATCGAGAGTTGTGTATCCCGGTCCGCAACCTATATCAACCACAGTTTCACCTGTACTAAATCCAGTTCGTGAGATAAACAGTTGGTTTTCTTTGGCCCAAACGTGATGCTGATACCTTAATCGCTCAATCTCTTCATGGCTATAACCAAAGCGGTAATCGTTGGTAGATGCAAGTGCATTAATTTCTGGTTTATCATCCATTGTACTGTCTTTTCGGAAGCTAACATTATTATTCAATAAACGCCTCGTTTTTTCCCATATTGGAATGTAAAATAGATGGTTTAAACCTGCAAATTATTTTTGGAGCTAATTCTAATACGGAATGGATATAATTACAGATACTTTGATAATACCCCATGAATTTCGTATCTGTCAAAAGCTGTGTTTTACATACAATAAAAGCATTAAAGCAATTTCATTTGAATGTTGCAGGTATGCACCAGGTACTACTAATAAGCCTCAATGGGTGTGAGTCTGTCAAATATAACAAGACAAACCGTTAGGCTCGTTCTTACTTGCCATCTGAACCTTTTCCTTGATCTCCTAATTGTCAGACCTGTTAATCCGGTACCCAACAAAAAGATCGTTGCTGGTTCCGGTAATATACTGGAATTGTAATCCCCTTTTCACCCAGCAGTTGAAGCCATATTACAGATACCCACCATGTAAGGCCCATCCGGGACAGCCACTACGTCTGCATGGCTTTCCAACAATTGGTCGACTATTTTCTGTACATTTTCGATCTTGATGCACCCGGTTTTCTCCAAATCGGCCAGTGAAAGGCCCGGTGAATAAACATAAACCTGACCGGCATGATTTAACGCCTGATAAATGCTCTGCGCACACCACTGGTCTATGACGAAGTCCTTGGGATCACAGTAATCATCATAGAACTCCTGCGGGCTGCAGACCGAAGTCATGATGCCGCAAAATTCAGGACTTCCCAAACCCTCACGGCACTCGCACGCCACTACTATCGTTCCTCCCTTTTTTAGAATATCCCTGGCCGCTATCATTGCTTTGCTGATTTGATAAAATGTCGAATCCAGAGGATACCCGCCACCGGAAGTGATGACCATATCCACCCGCCCCTCCACATGGACCGTGCAATGGTGTTTAACCATTTCGCAACCGGCCACATGCGCATGGTGGTAATGCCCTGCAAAAACGCCGGTAATCGCCCGTTGTTTATTGATGACCACGTTGAGAATAAAATCGACACCCACCAACTCTGCCACCCGGATGCCATATTCGTGAAAGGGATTTCCTTCTAAAAGGCAGTTTCTTACCTTGGGGTGCTCGATGAGTTTAAAAGAGTGCATGAATTTCATGGTCTCATAACTGGAGATCCCCGGCAGTATCGCTTTGCGCCCGCCGGAGTAACCGGCATAAAAATGGGGCTCGATTAATCCGGTCAATATTTTCAGATCCGCATCCAGATAGTGCTTGTTAAGCTCGATAGGCGCACCCTCGATCTCATCAATCTTGCGGTAAACTTCGGCCTTTCTACAGTAATGGTTTACGATCTTGTAACGGTCCATGATCTCGCGGCCCACCATGGATGCCAACTCTTGACCAAGATTGGGCCGATGCATACCGGTGGCGATCAGAATCGTAATGTCTTCTCTTTTGATTCCGCTCTCTTCAAGGATGTTGAGCATCGGAGGTAGAATGATCTGGTTCGGCACTGGACGCGTGATATCGGAAATCACTATGCAGGCGTCTTTTTTTCCCTTTGCAAGTTCCGTTAACGGTGGACTCTCAATGGGGTCGACCAGGGACTGACGTACGGCACCACCCGGATCGGAAAGGGGCTCTGTTGGCTTCATCTCAAGAACCCTAACCGATTCAGGTAATTTTAAAGCAATGGTGTCTTCTCCGCACAGAAGTTTTACCATTTTCGTTACCCTGCTGACTTAGCAAGTATACGATTTTATATGATAATTACAGATAAGAAATATTTACACCAATAGATGCGAATCTGTCAAAAAATAAATCCCGACTTCCAAGATAGCGTTTATATCTGTCACTATTTCAGGATGTTGAAATCGTGTGGTAGATCGAACCGTATCACAACCGAACCGAAATTGCAGAGAAGTTGGGTGTATCCACAATTTTGAAGGCCCGCTTTCATCGCAGAGGCTAGCAGACACCCCAAATTTAATGAGCATCAAATTTTTTGAGATAGCCAAAGCGAATCACAATTGCGTTAGAACCGTGTCTGCTAAATCGGACTAAAATTAATTTCATTTTGATTAGAAGCGCTAGAATTAGGTGCTAATCGAGCCGTTCAAGTGAATACCAAT
>JASFKE010000565.1:0-3660 GCA_050118795.1 Desulfobacteraceae bacterium
GAACAGGCCGGTGGGCCTATGACGGCCGGTGTAGAGATGGCCGGCATACCGGATGAAATTGTTCAAACGCTGGCCAAGATACCGGAGTATCGAGAACTTAGCATGGCAGCATTCGGTGAATATCTCAGTTTCCAGAATATCCGCAAAGCAATTGCCACCTTTGAGAGAACCATTTTGGCGGGCAACTCGCCTTTTGACAAGTACTACTATGGTAACGATAAAGATGCCATGACCGGGGCGGCCATCCGGGGAAAAAAGATTTTTGATGATCCCAACAAGGGCAACTGTAAAAAGTGTCATACCTATACCAAGACCGACGGTTACTTCTCAGACAATCAATTCCACAATGTGGGCATCGGCTTTGATAAGAAACTGAAAAAGGGCGAAAAGTATGATCTCGGCCGATATGACGTGACCAATAAAAAGGAAGATAAAGGACGTTTCCGAACGCCGACGCTGCGCAATGTCACCCAGACCGCCCCCTATTTCCATGATGGTAGAACCTTTTCGTTGAAAGAAGCCACTGTGATTTGTCTCAATGGTATCCCCAATGACAACCTGGACCCTGAATATAAGGTTAAACGGAAATTAAGCGATCAGGAGCTGGATGACCTGGTTGAATTTATGAAAGCCCTTACCGGAGAGCTGCCCATTTTCGCCAAGCCGGCAATTCCAGGGCTGTAAACGAGACCCTATCTTAAAATCCATGGCATAGCAATTCAGGAAGATCAATGTTCGATAAAATGGGTGAAAAAAAATATCGGCTGCGCAATGCAGACAAGCGTTGGTGGAAGCAAAACATCAACTGTCTGCATGCTTGTCCCGCCCATACCAACGTACCCCACTATATCTCCCTTATCGCTGAGGAAAAATTCCAAGAAGCCTTTAACCTGAACCGCAAAGCCAATGTCTTTCCGGCCATTCTGGGACGCATTTGTATGCATCCCTGTGAAACGGCCTGCCGACGCGGCCATATCGACGAGCCGGTGGCCATTTGCGCCCTCAAAAGGGCCGCCGCCGATCATAAACCGGAGATGGACAGATCCCGCACCCCTTTTTTTTCCAGGAACCAGCGGCGTCTGGCCATCGTAGGCGCCGGACCGGCGGGGCTGACCACAGCCGACGACCTTGCCCGCATGGGCTACAAGGTGACGGTATTCGAGGCCCTGCCGGTGGCGGGCGGTATGTTAAATGTGGGTATACCCCCCTATCGCCTATGTCGGACGGTGATCCAAAAGGCTATCGAGGAACTGGAGCAACTCGGGGTAGAGATCCGGCTGAACACAGCCGTGGGCAAAGCCGTTACCCTGGAGCAATTGCAATCCCGTTACCATGCAGTGCTCATTGCCGCCGGAGCCCATGAGGCCGTCAAACTAAACATTCCCGGAGAAGGATTAACAGGCGTGTTGCACGGCGTCACCTTCATGCGCAAAGTGAATCTTCACGAGCAAATTCCTCTCGGCCTACGGGTGGCAGTTATCGGCGGCGGCAACACCGCCGTCGACTGCGCCCGCTCGGCACGTTACCTTGGGGCTGAAGAGGTCACCATCATCTACCGCCGTACGCGGGATGAAATGCCGGTGACCGCCGAGGAGGTGGCAGAAGCCGAAGAAGAGGGCGTAAAAGTCGATCTTCTGGTCTCTCCTATACGGGTCATCGGCAACCAGGAAAAAGAGGTCGTAGGGCTTGAGTGCATTCGCAACCGGCTGATCGAGCCGGATGACAGTGGCCGGCCAAGACCCGTTCCCATCCAGGGCAGCGAGTTTGTTCTGGAAGTGGATACTGTCCTGCCCGCTGTCAGCCAGTCACCGGACACCTCTTTCTTACCCGAGATCTTTTCGCGTTCCAAATGGGGCCTTGTCGAAGTGGACCCCAAAAGCTTGATGACCAATATAAAAGGCGTCTTTGCCGTCGGCGACTATGCCACCGGCCCCCGCGACGTTATTTCAGTCATTGCCGATGCACACCGGGTGTCGGCTGCCATCCACGGTTTTCTGCAGGGCGCGCTTAGGGCTGAGAAAGGGCGCTGTTTCAAACAGACCGAATCACCCCATGCAGTGGACAGCGACTTCGATGCATTGCCCCGCCAAAAGATGCCGGTGGTGCCTGCAAAAGAACGCCGAAAGATCGAAGCTGAGGTTCAACTCGGTTTTAGTCCGGAAACGGCCGTGATCGAAGCCAAGCGCTGCCTGCGGTGTGATTATAACATTATGGTTGACAGTAAACGGTGTATCCTGTGCGCAGGTTGTGTTGATGTCTGCCCTTATGGCTGTATCCAATTGATCCCTTTGGACGAAATCGAAAGAGACAAGGCGGGGTTCGATCTTTCACATATCGAGCAAGGGGCGCTCCTTGTCTTAGACGAGACCTATTGCATTCGTTGCGGCCTATGCATGCGCCGCTGCCCCACGGGGGCTATTGTGATGGAACGTTTCGAGATTTCGACGCCGGTTCACAGCTAGCGGTCCAACTTCAAAATCAAGATCGGAAAACCGTATCCTGGTATATGCGGACCGATAATTTGGTGTTGACGCTTTATTTAAAATTAACCCCATCCTCATTTTTTCCTAATCCTTTTTTAATAATAAATCTTTGTAATTATATCCTATATTACCCGAATATACTACCATATCAGTTGTTTTGAATCAGGAGGAGAGAAATGAGACACAGTGCAAGAGGCAAGAAGCGACTTTTTTGGATCTGGATGATGGCGGCCCTGCTCGCCCTGGTTTTGACCGGCTGCGGCAGCGATACCAGCGAAACCAGCACCACGGTAAAAATCCTTCATGTCAACGACGTCCATTCACACCTGGATGTGGACGATATCGATCTCACCTTCGATGGCACGGAGACCGAAGCCGAAGTCGGCGGCATGGCGCGCGTGGCGACCCTGATCTCCGAACTATCGGCCGAAACCGAAAACCACCTGGTGCTTCATGCCGGTGACCAAGTGCAGGGAACGCTCTATTACACCCTGTTCAAAGGTGACGCCGATGCCGAGGTGATGAATGCCATCGAATTTGACGCCATGGCCATCGGCAACCACGAATTTGACGACGGCGATGACTGGCTGGCTGAATTCATCGGCAAGTTGAACACTCCCGTGGTCAGCGCCAATATCGAAGTGGCGGAGGGAAACCCGCTGGAAGGGCTTTTCACCCCCTACGTGACCACTGAAGTGGGTGGAGAAACCATCGGCATTATCGGCCTGACCATTGCCGGAAAGACCCAGGAATCTTCTCAACCCAGCGATGAGGTGACATTCAATGACGAGGTCACCTCCGTGCAGGCGGCAGTGGATGAATTGACGCAGGCAGGGGTCAATAAAATTATTCTTCTCAGCCATTACGGCTATTCAAATACCAAGGCCCTGGCAGCCGAGGTAACGGATATAGATGTCATCGTGGACGGCGATTCCCACACACTTCTTGGAGATTTCAGCGCTTACGGATTGGAGAGTTCCGGAGATTATCCCACCATGGTTCAAAACGCAGACGGCGATAACGTGTGTTTGGTGCAGGCCTGGGAATACAGCAAGGTTTTGGGCGAACTGGATGTGACCTTCCTTGGCGATGTGGTGGAGAGCTGTTCCGGCACGCCTCACCTGATCTTGGGTGACACCTTTACGCGTGAGGACAGCAATGGTGATAATTACACCCT
>JASFKE010000566.1:0-3659 GCA_050118795.1 Desulfobacteraceae bacterium
GAACACAATTGAAGCCAATCCAAAAGCCGGAGTAACCGTCCGAGATCGCATCATGGTCTTTTCCTCTCGCGAATTCACTGCAAAACCCTGAACAACAGGAGGTAGCAACAGAGCCTCAGGTTAAAAATTCAAGCATATGACCGTGCTGGTTACAAAATGGTGACATTTGTCAAAATAGTTCGGACCTAGACGACGGGTATCTCACTTGTGGAGGGCGAATATATTAAATTAATTAAACGGTCATGATAGTGTGTCAACCACCTTGGCCCCACAGCAAAGGTGGTTGACAGGGCCCTCATAATTGGATTGACATAAGCATGTATTCGCTCTATGACCCAATATGCCCGAGTGAGGACAAAAAAATACAACTGCCCTCAGATACCACATGATTTGAACAACTTGTGGCATCTGAAGGAAAATTAGAGGAGCCCATGCAGATACCCATATTTCTTTATCGCCTCGCGATCGCTTGTTGGATAGGCGGAGCCTCCCTTTTCACTTTTGTCCTTACGCCCACCATTTTTAAATCGTTCAACCGGGATATGGCCGGAGGCATTGTCGGTGTTCTCTTCCCAGGATATTTCAAATGGGGGTTGGTTTGCGGAGTGATTGCCCTTGCCACTGTTTTTATGTCATCAACTGTCAAATACAAGACCATCGCTGCAATCATCATTGCCGTAATGCTTGCCATCACTTCGGTCCAGGCATTTGTGATCGAGCCCAAAGCCGCCGCACTGAAAGATGAGATAGTGTCGTTTGAAACCACTTCAAAAGACGCCCCGCTTCGTGTCCAGTTCAGAAAATTGCATGGCGTTTCGGCCGTGAGTAATCTTGTGGTTATCTGTGGCGGTATCGCCTTGATTTTCCTTCTGTAGAAAGACGAGAATATGGGTTTTTTTGGGTGTCGGCGCGCCCCTCTTTTGTACCTAAATTGAATCGTTGACCTATCGTGTAATCCCATTTAACCTGAATTCGGTTGTATATCGAAACCAAAGGGGGATTGCCATGCTCGGGAAAACCGTATCAGAGATCAAGGTCGGGGAGAGTTCCGAATTTTCAAAAACCATTGGCGAATCGGATGTTTATATGTTTGCCGGAATTACCGGGGATCTGAATCCATTTCATGTCAATGAGCAGTACTGTAAAAACACCTTTTTCAAGGGCCGTATCGCCCACGGCGTTCTGTTGGCCGGATTTATTTCAACCGTCGTCGGCAACCAGCTTCCGGGTCCTGGGGCCATCTATGTCAAGCAGGAGTTGAACTTTTTGGCGCCGGCCAGGATCGGAGACACCATAACGGCCAAAGCCACCGTCACCGAAGTGGACGAAGAGAACAACCGGGTGGTGCTGCAAACCACTTGCACCAACCAGGAGGGCACCGTGGTGCTCGATGGCCAGGCGATGGTGAGTCCCCGTAAAGTATAAGCCCTGCAGGGCTGCTGCCTGCCAGTGGTTGACATTGGACGATCTGTATAAGGAGCAGCAAAGACAAGCAAGGCGGAAACCTGTTCCTGGCGGCCGCAGGGACCTTTACGGCCGCCTTTGCCGCGCCCGGGTGCGCCTGGAACAGGCGCCGTTCCGATCATTGCCGCAAACACAACATACAAAGGAGAAAAAAATGTTTCTGTCTCTCTTGGAAAAACGTAGAAGTATCCGCAAATACAGTGAAAAAAATATTGAGCAGGAGAAGCTGAACGCCCTCGTCGAATCGGTGTTGAGATCCCCTTCGGGTAAAAGCATCTATCCGTGTGAATATATTGTTGTCGATGACCGGCATATGCTCGAAAAGCTGTCGACTTCCAAACCCCACGGTGCCGCCTTTCTAAAAAACGCGCCATTGGGTGTGGTGATATGCGCGGATCAAAACCGATCGGATACCTGCACGGAAGATGCGTCCATTGCCGCCATGATCCTGCAACTGGCAGCGGCGTCATTGGATCTGGGCAGTTGCTGGATACAACTGCGCAACCGCCGGCACGAGGATGGGCGTTCGTCCCAGCAATACGTTGCCGAGCTGTTGGGAATTCCCGAAACCCACATGGTTCAGGCCATTATGGCAATCGGATATCCCGCCGAAACCAAAGCCCCGCATAAAAAAGAGGACCTGCTTTTCGATAAAGTTTACAAAGGCCGGTTCGGAGAAAAATTGGTTGTCGATTGAGGAGGGCGTCAATGAAGAAAACCTTGAACAGGCTTAAAAAGATATTTTTAGAGACAGCTCCCAAAAATACGCTTTGTTCTCTTCGATTTGTGAATACCGAACACGAAGTTCTGAGCGTACGGCAAAATATCGTTGAACCTGTGGAGACATCAGAAGACCAAGGTGCCATGATAACCGTTTACAAAGACGGTGGTCTTGGTTATGGCGCCACATGTGATCTGTCGAACAGCGGGATTGGCAAAGCGTTTGACAAAGCGCTGCTATGGGCAAAGATCAGCAAAAAATATCCTGTGGTTGATTTTTCAAAGATTGAGATGCCGCTTCCCCGGGGTAGTTACGCCAGCGTGGTGGATAACCCTTGGGAGGCGGTTTCACTAAATGATAAAATTGATTTTCTGAAAGAGACAAGCGCGGCACTTAAAATTGGTGACCCCATCGTCGATTGGCAAACCTATCTGTGGCAAATGAAAACCAAGGCCTATTATGTGACCTCCCAGGGCGGAGAGGCATATCAGGAATCGAGCCAAATTGCTCCGGATATTTCGGTTACGGCCAATGAAGGATCTGAAACCCAAAAAAGATCTTTTGACGGAAGGATGGCATACAGCCGGCAAGGCGGTTTTGAAATCCTGGAAGATATTGCTTTCAAAGAAAAAGCAAAACAGGTTGCCGAAGAAGCCATGGAGCTCCTATATGCTGAAAACTGCCCCAGCGGCCAAATGGACCTGGTTCTGGATCCGAGCCAGATGATGCTGCAGATACACGAATCTATCGGCCACCCCCTTGAGATTGATCGAATTCTGGGTGATGAAAGAAATTATGCCGGGACCAGTTTTGTCAAACCTGAAATGTTCGGTTCGTACCAATATGGCAGCGAACAACTCAATATCGTTTTTGACCCCAGGATGAATCAATTGGCAACCTATAGATTTGATGACGATGGCAGTGAGGCCAACAAAGCGTTCCTCATTGAAAAAGGGGTTTTGAAAAGAGGTTTGGGCGGAGCTGTTTCCCAGGCGAGATCGGGCCTCCGGGGCGTTGCCAATTCAAGGGCGATGAATTGGAACAGGCCGCCCATCGACCGGATGGCGAATTTAAACCTCGAACCGGCAAGCGCCACTTTTGACGAGCTTGTCGGCTCTGTGGAAAAGGGCGTATTCATGACATCCAATAAATCCTGGTCCATTGACGACTCCAGAAATAAATTCCAGTTCGGTTGCGAGTATGGCAGATTGATCGAAAATGGCCAACTCACAAAAGTGATCAAAAATCCCAACTACCGGGGGATTTCAGCGACATTTTGGAGAAACCTAAAGGGTGTTGGCAGCGAAGATACATTGAAAGTAATGGGGACGCCTTTTTGTGGGAAGGGCGAGCCCAATCAGATTATCGCCGTCGGTCACGCCTCTCCGGTCTGTCTGTTTTCAGACATAGCTGTGTTTGGAGGTGAATAATGAAAGACTATTTTTATTCACTGGCGGATTACATCTCGGGAAAA
>JASFKE010000567.1:0-3651 GCA_050118795.1 Desulfobacteraceae bacterium
ACTTGCCAGGACGCCGATCTTCATCAACCATTACCCGCATGACGGGAAACATCTCCGGACCGATCTGAATTTCATCTATGCAAATGAGCCGTTCTTTCCAAGTATTAAAAAAATACTCCGGATCTTGTTAGCGGCGGCGTGAAGATGTCCTAAAAATGGCGGTTTAAAAATGCATCCACCGTCTGATGCATAAAGCGGTCACCGGAACCGCCGGTTCGGTTCCGGTGCATATCAAAAAGATCCCTGCTCAATTCTCGATTTTATCCTTCATGCGATAGCTTTTCCCCTCAACCAGCACGGTCTCGGCGTGATGCAGAAGCCGGTCCAGGATTGCAGACGTCAGGGTGCTGTCATTGTTGAAGATCTCCGGCCAATCCTTGAAGGCACGGTTGGAGGTAATGATTACGGCCCCCTGTTCATAGCGCAGGCTGATCACCTGGAACAAAAGATCGGCACCGGTCTTGTCGATGGGCAAAAAGCCAAGTTCATCAATGATCAGCAGTGCCGGTTGGGTGTATTTTTTGAGTTCCTGTTTCATGCGTCCGGTGTTACGGGCAGCGGACAGGGTGTTGATGATGTCAACGGCCGTGGCGAACAGTACCTTGTGCCCCTTCAGGCAGGCACTGTAGCCCAGGGCTGTCGCCAGATGGGTCTTCCCGAGCCCCACGCCGCCGAGGAAGATGATATTGGATCTGTCTTTTATGAACTGGAGCCGGAAGAGGTTCTGAACCTGAAGCCGGTTCAGGCTTCTGGGCCAGCTCCAGCTGAACTGATCCAGGGTTTTGACGACCGGGAAGCGGGCCATCTTGATACGGCGCTGAGTGGCACGATCCTTTCGAAGCGCTGTCTCTCCTTCCGCGAGATTTTCGAGATAATCCAGATGAGACCATTGCTTTTTTGAGGCCTGCCTGGATAGTTCCTGATGCTGTTCGAGCATAAACGCGAGTTTCAAATACTTCAAATTCTCCTCAAGGGGCGGGGCGACTTCTTTATTTGTCATGGCGTCCTCCCTGCTTCTGGTAGATGCTCATGTCCGGCTGCTCTACTTTTATATCCAGCAGATCTTCGCGCCGGGTGAGGTGAAGTGCGCCGGGTTCAGGGAGATGACGGGTTCGCTGTTCCAGAAGGTTTGCGATATACTCGCAGGAGAAAGCCTGGTAGGTGAAGGCATCATCCATTGCCCGGGACACGGCCTCCTGGCCATATATTTCACTCAGGGCAACAATCTTGAACACGTGATGCCGCGGGTTCATCCGCCGCTGCTCAAGTTTCTGGTAGTATAGGTCCGCCTTCGGAGAGAGAGCAAGAAAACGCATGAATATTTTCTGATCCCTTGCCTTTTTCCGCTGTGCCATAAGCTGCTTCGGATGATCGGGGTCTTCAATATCCTGATGCCGATCGTAGCATCGCGGGTGGCGGGCAACGAGATTTTCTTCATGGTATATGCAGACCCTGTCCGGATAGCTCTTGAGCGTGAGTGCAGCACCTGCGTATTCAGCCGGCACTGAATACCTGTTGGCATCAACGGTGATACGGAACTGGGGCGATGCCCTTACCTGGGAGACCGTAGCGATATCGAACGGATTGGGCGGCAGGAAAGAGAGACAAGGCCTTTCTTTATCAAAAAGCTCCTCAGGTTTTTTATGGGTCTGCCCGTGGATACGCACATTGGCTACGGTCTCCAGCCAGCAAGTGGCCGCCGGATGAATGGCCGAAAAATCCGGGATGTCCAGCCCGGCAAGGAAGTTTTTCTTGACGTAGCCAACGGCGTTTTCAACGCGTCCCTTTTCGTTGCCAGCGCCGACATTGCAGGCGCTGATGGTAAAACCGTAGTGATCTGCGAACGCCAGATACCTGGGGTTGAACACCGGCGCTTTTCCGATAATGCGGCTCAGCACCGCGCTCTTAAGATTATCCACCATGATCCTGCCGGGCACTGCACCAAAGAATTCAAAGGCGTTCTGATGGCAGGCCAGAAAGTGCTCCATGGTTTGCGAGACGGTGAACTCCACATACATCATACGGCTGTAGCAAAGCACCATGACAAAGAAACTTAGCCTGCGCCGTGTCTCCCCCACGGCAACGGAACCATAGGAGCCCCAGTCAACCTGGGCGCACTCGCCCGGCGCAAAGGAGAGCGTCAGAAACGCCCGGGATCTGGGCGGACGGACTTTTCTCACATATTCCTTGACGATGGTGTAGCCGCCGTCAAATCCCTGTTCCCGGATTCTCTGGTAGACCTGTGCCGCCGTGTAGGGATGCGCTTCGAGCATACGAACGATGTCGCGTTTGAACGGGTCGAGCTTGCTTGTACGTGCTGTTGATTTCCTCGGTGTATATCGATCCTTGCCCAGCCATTTTCGAACTGTACGTACGTCGAGAGAGAGTGCCCCTGCGATCTGGGGCGGCGTCAAACCGTCCTGTTCCTTGAGAAGTTTCGCCTTTTGAAAAAGCTCATAATCGATCATGGCGTCTCCCCTCCGATCCCTCTGAGGATCTTACCGATGGATTGAGGTACACCGGGTTTTCCGGGAACGCTGAAAACCGTTTGCCGCCACGTATCCAGCGGCATCACCTGATACAGGGGCTGCTTGTAGGCGACCAGACCAGTCTCTACAAGTTGCCTCCGGGCCGATTTGAACTGAGCCTCATCCATACCGAGCCGCCCCAACACGCTTCTATCCGACCAATAGCTCAGCCCTCTGGCATCGGCCACCGTGACCAGAAAGAGGTAGAGCGCCGCCGCCCGATGACTCAACCGGTCAATATGGCGGTGCTGCACCAGGCGATGATCTATCCAGCTGAACTGCTTGGGGATTTGTCGTGCCCGCTCCGGGTATATGGGGTGCTTCTCCATGACGGCCTCCTTTCTGAAAGGGGTTTAGAATGTCGCTGCCCAATCGTTGCATACGCCGGGCCGCCATGGCGATGTCATCTTGTAACGCACATCCGGTAATTTGTGCAATTAATCCAATTAAAACTGCAGGTTGTGTAATGAAGGAATCTTGTAACGCATTGTGCGCAAAATCGGTATTATCCAATGTTTTTTCAGTGTGTTTCGCGAAGCAGGCATCTTGTAACGCATCGGCGCTGGTATTTACCTTCCTGCGCCAATAGCCCGGGTGATCCGCTCGCCACTGCTGAACCCGTTTGACATTTACAGGCCCACGGAAGTGATCACGGTTCTCCGGTTTCTGAAGCCACTTTGCCTGACTCGCGGCCTTGCTTGCCTTTTTGCAATCGGGCTTCGAACAATACCGCTGTCGATTCGCGTTGCGATAATCCGGCACAAACAACTCGTTACAATTCTTGCATTTTTTCCTTTTGATGCCGCCCATTGGCCAGGTCCCTCCCTAAGCCAATGGTAATCCAACCGGGCCGTATGTGAAAGCGGCTGGCACTGCCAAAGAAAATGGATGGAGAAGACGGTAAGAAAATTTTTAAATATGAATTTCAAGAAGAATACGTCGAAGAAAATACCGACCGGAAGAAAACAAATTTACAGCGCCGGGTCCAAAGCAGTTTCAGAACGCCGCTGGCAATTCTTGACTTTTTTGCATCATTTCCACTATTTCCCTCATTTTCTCGGCCATTTTTTTGTCTTCGCTCAATGCCGTTGTCATTCGAACGAACACACTCCTGACACTCCTG
>JASFKE010000568.1:0-3647 GCA_050118795.1 Desulfobacteraceae bacterium
GGCCAAACTGCTGCAGGTAAAGCGCACGACCCTTGTTGAAAAAATTAAACGCTACGAACTGCACAAATGCGCTTAATTTCATATCAGCCAAATTCGCCGGAAGGTGCCCATATCAACAGGATATTATGAATAGGGTTGAAAAAGAGAGTTGTCCGGAAAATTTTAACACCCACTGTTTTCCTTCGATTCAAAAATCGTCCGGCAATATTTCCAAACGCGATGGTGAAGCAAGCCGATCTTTCCGTCCACTCTACCAATGCGCCGGTGGTACAACCGGCGGCCGCCCAATTGATTTTAGCAATAAAGAAGGATCCGACGGAACGAACCCTTTGGAAAAAGCCAAGGATAAAAGTTACAAAAGGGGTTTTGAAGCCGGCAAAGCACAGGGCTGCAAAATCGTCCAAAGGGAATTGGGAGCGCCCATCGCCCAATTCAAAGATGAAAATGACCTTTTTATAGAGCACTACACTCAGATTACCGATACCTATTCCGATGAAATTGCCAATCTGGCACTGGCCATCGCGCAAAAAGTGCTAAGGGGTCCACTTGGTCTCAAGTTGGAACGTCTTGAACAGATACGCCGGCAACTGAGGTCCTTTCTCAAAGCACAGTACCAATTGTCAGTGAAATTGAACGGGAATGATTTCAAAGCCTTGTCTGAAACAATGGCGTGCAGCGATCCCCAATGGAATCGATCCACCGCCCTGAATATCTTAGGGGATGCTGATACCCGGATGGGAAAGATCGATGTAGAAAATCCAGAGGATTCCTCTGGCAGTATACAAGATAAGTTCGATTTAAGTGTCAACAAAGTGACGGATTCAACCCCCCCACCATCCTAATTCCCTTCCCCATAGGCTTTAAGATAATGTTTTTGGACTGCGTTATCGGTCGTCGCGGTATTACAATACAGCTTCCTCCCTCTAGCCTTGCCAAAAACGTTATCTTAAAGCCTATGGTAAGATAATGTTTTGGACTGCGTTATCGGTCGTCGCGGTATTACAATACAGCTTCCTCCCTCTATCCTTGCCAAAAAAAATTAGATTAAAGCCCATATGATCTAACTAACTTTTGCAACGATGGGGTGAAGGGTCATGGCATGTTTATTGCTGTTTTAAACTTGATGAATTCGTAAAAAGTCGGACTTTACGATAACAGGAGCATCATGCATCATAGAACCCCAGTCGTCGTTGTTCATCCGGACATTGATTTTTGCAAACGAATAGAGGGTATTCTTGCGGATTTGAAGTGTCGCGTTAAGATTGAATCCCCGGATGCGGCATCGGCAAATCCAATCAATACATTAGATTGCCGAATTCTTATTCTCCATGAGGATTTTATCGAATCCAATGGAGACGCTATGATGGCAATGCACTCGGAGATTCTCTCCCGGGTTCCGGTAATTTTGTTTTCGGACAGAGGTGATCTGCGCAAAGCAGTCAGTGCTATCCAAAATGGCGCCTATGACTACTTTACCAAGAATAGTGACGATCGGCTCATTCGTGAGTGTTTGGCAGGCGCCATTAAGATCACAAACGAGCAAAAAAATGATGCCGGAAACAGGTCCGAGGCGCACAATAACAGCTCCATCATAACAAACTCGGACAACATGAATCAGCTGCTCAATGTGGCGCGGCGCGTGGCGGCTTCCAGTGCTACCGTTTTGATTCAGGGTGAAAGCGGCACCGGCAAGGAGCTTGTCGCAAGATTCATCCATCAACACAGTGGACGGCGGAAAAATCCCTTTGTGGCCACCAATTGTGCAGCCCTGCCGGATAATCTGGCTGAAAGTGAATTGTTTGGGTATGAGAAAGGCGCCTTCACGGGGGCAACTCAATACCGGGTGGGGAAGTTTGAACAGGCCCATGGAGGGACGTTGTTGTTGGACGAAATCAGTGAGATGCCTCTCTCCCTGCAAGTCAAACTGCTCCGGGTTTTACAAGAGAAGGAGGTGGACCCCATTGGTGGCAAAAAACCCATTCCAGTGGATGTCAGGGTGATCGCCACTTCCAACAAAGAGTTGGGGAAAATGGTAAAGGAAGGCCAATTCCGGGAAGATCTCTATTATCGCCTGCGTGTCATTCCGCTAAACATACCGCCTTTGAGAGAAAGAGAGGCTGATGTTGCGCTGCTTGTCGATTATTTCATTGAAAAGTTCACGGCACCCGACCGCAACTGCGACATCCATCTCTCATCAGCGGCATTGGACCAACTGTCCAAATTTACATGGCCCGGTAACGTAAGAGAGTTGGAAAATGCCATTGAAAGGGCGGTGTTGATCTGTGAAGGGTCGGTGATCGGTCCGGAACATCTGCTTTTGGATCACGATGTCGCAAAGATGGATAACAGCCATAGCGCCGCCCTGGTGGGTATGACAGTCAAAGAGATGGAAAAGAGACTCATTGGTCAGACCTTACAAAAGGTTAACGACAACCGGACCCATGCTGCTAAAATGTTAGGCATCAGCATTCGAACCCTGCGCAACAAACTTCGTGAGTATAACAATCCTGACACTCCCGCACAAAATCCCGCCATAGCCATTTAATATAGGCTTTAAGATAGGTAATAGTTGCCGCCCACGTCGATCTTTTGACCCCCTCTCTCTTTCCGAGAAAACTGCAAGCTGTAAAATACACTAAGAGTACAGTGGTTTATGGGATTTATAGCGGCTTGGGGCACATTGGTATATTATTTGCTGTTATTACTTTGGAATTTAACAGTCGGAGGTCTATCAGTGCCATGAATTTTTTAGATACCCTCAAAACAAGCGCAACCGGGTTGAGTGCTCAAAGATTGCGGATGAACCTTATCTCCAGCAATCTTGCCAACGTCAACACCCCCCAGGCCAAGGAAGGTAATGCATATAAGCGCAAAGACGCAGTCTTTGCGGCTCAAACCCAGCCCCCGAATTTCGGAAAGGCGCTGGCGGATCGACTTGAACCCGGAGTATCCGGAGTTGAAGTCGTTGCCATCAGAGATGACAATCGTCCCCCCATTTTAAAGTACGAGCCCAACCATCCGGATGCCAATGAGGAGGGATTTATCTCCCTGCCGAACATCAACGTGGTGGAAGAGATGGTCAATATGATCTCGGCCACACGAAGCTATGAGGCCAACGTAACAGCTGTAAAATCTACCAAATCAATGGCGTCGGCGGCGTTGGATATTGGTAAATCATAGGCGTGGGGGGCTAAAGGGTTTGGCAAGGTATCACACTCTATAGATTTTAATTAAGAGAGACCATGCAATGGCAAAATCGTTAGCAGACTTTGGAAATCAGGCAAGCGCCGTATTCAAAACCCTCTCCCCGGGAAAACTGATCAGCTTGACGATTTTGGTGGTGGCGACAATCTGGGGATTGACCGCACTCATCAACTGGTCCGGCGAGCCTGAGTACTTACCCTTGTACTCTAATCTCTCTGCAGAGGATGCCGGAGAGGTCGTGGCGCGATTGCGTGAGCAAAAAATACCTTACAAACTCTCCCATGACGGTGGAACCGTTCAGATACCGGGTGAAAAAATGTATGACGTTCGCCTGGAGTTGGCTTCCCAAGGTTTGCCCAGAGGCAGCGGTGTCGGATTTGAAGTGTTCGATAACACCAAACTTGGGATGACTGAATTTGTTCAAAATATTAACTATCAGCGTG
>JASFKE010000569.1:0-3645 GCA_050118795.1 Desulfobacteraceae bacterium
ATGACCGCAGGATTGATCCAAACCGTTGAACGGTTCTCCAACATATGCCCCTATTTTGACATTCCCATACAGCACGCCAGCGATGCCGTGTTGCGGCGCATGGGCCGCGCCTACACCCAGGCCGATCTCATACGCCTGTTTGAGAGCATTCGGGCAAAGATACCCCATGCGGCACTGCGCACCACCATATTGGTGGGTTTTCCTGGAGAGACCGAGGCGGATATCGACCTGCTGGCCCGGTTGATGACCCGGGTGCAGTTTGACCACCTGGGGGTGTTTGCCTATTCAGATGCGGATGACCTGCCCTCCCATCAACTGGGGGCCCATGTCGAGTCCCGAAAGGCCCAGGCGCGGCTGGACCGTTTAATGGAACTGCAAAAAGAGATATCCGAAGAAAAACTGGCCCGGATGGATGGCCGGACGGTGCCGGTATTGGTGGAAAAGGAAGCCGAACCAGGCATTTATGCGGCACGATCCATGTTCCAGGCCCCCGAGGTGGACGGCTCTGTTTTAATCCGGTCCGATCATCCCCTCCAACCCGGTACATGGGCTACCGTGAAAATTATGGAAACCCATGCGTATGATTTGGTCGGAGAGATACAATGATCGATTTGAAACAGAAAATTCTGACAGCCGTGGTCGATGATTTACAATCCATTGAAGCCGCTCTGGCGGTACACTTAAAGCCCCACTTTAAACTGGTGGAGCAAGTGGCCGGCCACATCCTATTTGCCGGAGGAAAGCGGTTACGGCCGTTGCTGATGGTATTGGCCGCGCGGGCATGCGGCGGACCGGACGATCATTTGTCAAAGTATGCGGTCATATTTGAATACCTGCACGCGGCCACCCTGCTGCATGACGATGTGGTGGATGGGGGGGAGCTGCGTCGCGGCAGCCAGGCGGCGCACGAGGCCTGGGATCCTCCCACCGCTGTGTTGACCGGCGACTTTTTGTTGGCCCGGGCCCTCTCTTTGGCTGCGGATACGGGATTGCCGGAGGTCATTCACACCATTGCAGCCATTACCGAGCAGATGTCCCAGGGCGAGATCGAACAATTGAACCGCAAAGGAGACCTCCTGCTGAGCGAAGCCGATTACCTTGAAGTAATCCGCTGTAAGACCGCCGTGCTGTTTCAGGGAGCGTGCCGAACCGGTGCTTTGATCAGTAACACGCCGCAGTCGGAGATCAAGGCCTTGGACGATTATGGCTACCATTTGGGCATGGCCTTCCAAATGGCGGATGATCTGCTTGATTACACCGAGGATAGCCAATCACTGGGGAAAAAAGTGGGCGCGGATTTGCGGGAAGGCAAGCTGACACTGCCGGTGATTTATACCCTTGGGCAGATTCCGTCGGATGATCGGCAATGGATGGTTGATTTGATTGAGGCCCGGGAATTTACCCCTTCCCAATTTCAACGGTTAATTGCGTTGCTCAAAAAGAACGGGGGGATCGCATACACCCGGCAAAACGCTGTCCGGCATGTGGATAAAGCCAAGGCGGCGCTGGATGTTTTTCCGATGAGCTCCGAACGTACCGTTCTCCAAGATATCGCGGATTATGCATTGTGGCGGTCAGCTTGATTGTAAAATTTATGTGCAATATTGGGAATATCCGTGTTATAGTGCGTAAAATTTATCCAGGAGGTTCGACCATGGACAGGGTATGTGGGAACCCTTATTTCACCAAAATTGTGCCGGCGCTGATGATGGCCCTCTTGTTGTGCGTGCCGTCCGTATGGGCCCGCCAGGATGAACGGCTCTCAACGGTTCATGCTATCGGCAGCAGTCGTATTCACGGCGCGGATATGTCTGCCAGCCGCAATGGCGCCATAGAGGCAAGTTTGGTCTCTGCGGTGACCAAGGTGCTGACTGAGATCGCGCCGCCGAATACGGTTGTGGGCCATTTTCAGGTGATCAGCGAAAATATTCTCACCCAGACAGATCAATTCATCGTCGACTATAAAATGCTGACCGAGGCTACCCACAGCAAAGAGCATCGGGTCATGGTTCGGGCAACGGTTTCGGTTCAACGGTTAAAGAAATCGTTGAAAAATTTCGGTATCTATGTAGGGCGGCAGAGCTATCCCTCTGTCCTTTATTGCATCGCCGAGAAGCAGGTGAACGATCTGAATTACCAATATTGGTGGGGCGGCCGGCAAGGGTGGCGGGCCGGTACGGTAACCTCGGCCCTGAATCGACTATCCGAGGAAAAAGGTCTCGTGGTGATCCAGCCGAAGGCAACGGCGCTACAGGGCACCTACGCTGCTGAGCTGAGTGTGCCGGAAGCGTTGGCGTTGGGGCGCCAAATGCAGGCTGATGTGGTGGTCATTGGACAGGCCCAGGCCCAGGAAGCCGCCAACACCATCGGGGCTACGCTTGAGTCCTTCCGCGGCAGCGTCCAGGCCCGGGCATACCGGGTCGAAAATGGTATGGAGATCGGATATACGCGCCAGGTTTCCATGGAGGCTGCCGCAGAACCGATGTCCGGAGGCAAGGGCGCCTTGGAAAAGGCATCCCAATTGGCCGGCGAAGAGCTGGCGGCGCAAATCGTAAAAGCATGGTTCACCGGTGGCACTGGTGCTTCGAAGATCGAACTTCAGGTTGAAGGGATCAGCGGAAATATTGCCAATTTCGTTAAATTTCGGGGTGCTTTGAGCTCGATGTCCGGTGTGGATAGCGTACAGCGAAAACAGATCCAATCGGATACCGCCGTGTTGCTGGTGGACTATCAAGGCAATGTTCAGGCATTGGCCGATGCATTGCTGCGGCAAAGTTTTGACACCTTCAGCCTGAGTATTGCAGAGCCCGGAGAGAACACCCTCCGATTAAAGTTGGTGGCACGCTGATGAGATCACTATCATAATGTTATATTAAAGATGGTTTTTAGCGCCAATACGTCAGGGCAGATCCATAATCTGCCTCGTTGGAAAACGCCTTTGAGCCGATATAAATCCACCATCAGCATACCCAATATCCTGACCCTGGCCAGGATATTGTTGACCCCCCTGTTTGTGATTCTGCTGCTTCGCGATCTGTTCCCCATGGCGTTGCTGGTCTTCGCAGTGGCGGGAATCAGTGACGGCTTGGACGGATTAATCGCCCGGTATATGAATCAACGCACCGCCCTTGGTGCCTATTTGGATCCGGCCGCCGACAAACTGCTTCTCATATCATCATTTATTGCCCTGGCCGTTTTAGGAATAATACCGTCATGGATTTCAGTTATCGTGATTGCAAGGGATGTGATCATTTTGCTGGGCCTGGCCATTTTAATGCTGACCGAAAAGAAGTATGAAGTCAGCCCCACGCTGGTGAGCAAATGTACCACTACTGTGCAGATCCTCACTGTTTTGGTGACCCTGTACGACCCCACCCACCTCAAGGTGGCCCTGCTGCATCCGGTCTTACTCTGGAGCACGGCCATTTTAACCACCTTGTCCGGCCTGCACTATATTTACATCGGCATGAATATCCTGCAAGAACCCAACAACAATGAAAAATCGTAAACAAATGATCCGGGACCAGGCTGTGACCATTGAAATGGCGTGAGGGTTCCGGAGTCGAGGCGACCGGAGGTGCCGCCGTATGGCAATACTGGAAAATACTGCAAGCCTCCGGCAACGAAGGATCCGGGACCAGTCTG
>JASFKE010000570.1:0-3635 GCA_050118795.1 Desulfobacteraceae bacterium
GGGAATGCGGCATACCCGCTATGTGGATGATGTGTTGGAAGAGCTGAGGCGGCCTGTGGAGATACAAGACCGCACGGCCTCATGGAAGCGTCTGCGTGCCGCATTGACAAACCTTTGACTATAGACGCCCTAAAGACTTTTGCACAAATGGGGTGTGCTGTCGGCAGAACTATTTGCGCATCAGCATGGGACCCAACGGCTTGCCTGCGAACAGGTGCATGTGCAGATGAAAAACCTCCTGCCCGCCATTTTTATTGCAGTTGACCAAAAGACGGTAGCCGTCTTCTGCGAAACCCTCCCGAAGAGCGATCTGCTGGGCCACTGTAAACATGTGACCCACAAGCGGTTCATCATCGATGCGAATATCGTTGACAGTGGGGATCTCTTTGCTCGGCACAATTAAAATGTGAATGGGCGCCTGGGGTTCGATGTCGCGGAAAGCCGTCACTTGATCGTCTTGATAGATAATATCTGCGGGAATCTCACCGGAGATGATTTTTGAAAAAATCGTGGTCATAAGGACGCCTCCTTTTGTTTCAGGTCTCGATATCGGAATTGTTATCTTTAATTAAAAGAGCATATTATTGACAGTTTTGCAATTATCTTAAATCAAATCCAAAGAGACAGCTCACAGCTAAAGTTTAAGAATATTGGGGCGCCGATTTTTCGATTTCATACCTTCTTCGATCAACGCCAGAACCGTCTCTTTTTCTTCCGGAAATTGATATCCTTCGTAGCTGTGTGTGAAGAGCAGGCTGCCCTGCCTGTTTTTCCAATAATTGCCGGCGTGATCAAAGCAGACCCGGGAGCTGATATCCAGGGCATCGACCATCACCCGCAACTCTTCCAGCTGCCCGTAGGGGGAGAGCAGTTCAAACTCCCGGGCTTGCAATGCGTCGTGCAGGCGGGTTCCCGGGATGGGGTAAAAGGGCCTTGAGCGGATATAGTGGGGATTGATTTGATTCAGAACCCTGGCCGTATTGACGGCATGGGACTCCCACATGGCTTTTCCTCCGAGACCGGGCATCCAATACTCCGAAAGTTGAAAGCCCGCTTGGAGGGCTTTGCGGCCGCCGTCGATGTGGCTTTGGGATGTGACACCCTTTTTTATTTTTTTCAGCAGGCTGTCATCACCGGTCTCCAATCCCACATGGAGGCGGTCCAATCCCGCCTTGTGGATGGCCTGTAGTTCGTCCGGGGATTTTTGGGCCAGTGTCTTGGAGCGGGCGTATGAAGTGACCCGCTCGATGGACGGAAAGCTCTTTCTTAGGTATTGCAGTACTTCGACAAGGTGATCGGTTTTCATGATGATGCTGTTGGCATCTTGTAGGAAAACGGTCTTGGCGCCGGCCAGCAGCCAATGGTACAGCATGACAAAACCCGGATGATGGTTTAGTTCCGGCGTTCTATCTATCAAGACGGCGGCCCCCCGCTCGTTTACGACACCGTTGTGGCCGGATTTTCGAGAGGCCTCTTGGAGGTCATTGCCCAGCGCGGCCATGGCATCGATATCCTGTTTGATTTCGGACGCTGATCGCACTTCGAACTTCTCATCTTTGTACATGGCGCAGAAGCCGCACCGGTTCCAGGGGCAGTTGCGGGTGAAGCGAACCAGGAGCGAGTGGCTGCCGCCTTCACTGGGGGGTCTGTAAACGCCTGTTTCAAAACTGTAATTTTTAAACGTAGATTGGACCATAAGGGCTCCGTATAATTTTAGTTCCAACAATCTCTAACACATAAGGATGATTTTCCTGTTTATCTTCGATCGGTTAGGTCGAAGATAAACAGGGGGATATCTCAACAACCACATCCGGAAGAACAATCGCCACCGCAACCCTCCGGTTTTTGGGTGGGGGTATCACTGATGCCGACGACTTCGATGCTAAACGTCAAGGATTGCCCGGCCAAAGGATGGTTGAGGTCGAACGTCACTTTTTCTTCATCCATGGCCACAATGCGGGCTGGAATCTGTTGCCCCTCATGTGAGGTGAGGGCCAGGGTCTGGCCTATCTCAGGGGTGATTTCAGGCGGGATCTCAGCTCTGGGAAACTCATGTTGATGGTCTTCGTTCTTTGCTCCGTAGGCCTCTTCGGGTGCAAGGGTGAAGGTCTTTTTTTCATTTAACGACATGCCCAAAACGGCTGCGTCAAACCCTTGGATCATTTGTCCGCCGCCGACTTGAAATTCCAACGGAGGGCGCCCTTGACTGGAGTCAAATTGCTCTCCGTTGTTCAAAGTGCCGGTATAAGTAACACTGACAAACATGCCGTTTTCAACTTTCTGCATTGGTTTCTCCTATATGGGGTTATAATTCCGTGCAACATATGAATGAAACACCATAAGTCAAGGCGCGCGTGGGGCGATGGCGCCGGCCCGGCGTTGATTGTCATGCAGGCACTTGTCATCAGGGGCTTGGCGCCGTTGCTCACAAACCATGTATAAAAATCTTGGGGGTGAGTTAGAGCCCCGTGTTGGGACAATACCCCATTGGCAGCATCTGCGATATCCCCCGGATATCGAGCCGAGTGCCGTCCGGATCGAAAATTAAGGCTTTGCAAATTGTGGTGTTTTCGTTTAAATCGCTTTGGTGATGGGGATTGTCTCCCCGGAAGCGGGTAATTAGTGGATATGCGACATCACACAATACCTGATATTCATATCAAATGGGGTTTGGATTGTATAATGAATAATTCCCGACTGGTTTACTCTACACAAATGGGGCGTGTCTGCCCTAATTGCGGCAAAGCCCTGAAAAAGTGTCAGTGCAAGAAAAATAAGATCACTCCGGCGACGGACTCTCCTGGCGACGGTATCCTTCGCATAAGGCGGGAAGTTAAAGGCCGCAAGGGCAAGGGGGTGACCACTATTTCGGGTTTTGAGCTTGGCGGCAGTGAATTGAAAGAGATGGCGGCCCGGCTCAAGCGGCGATGCGGCACGGGCGGTAGCGTAAAAAATGGCATCATTATTATTCAGGGGGACCACCGCAACACATTGCTGGACGAATTGAGCCGGCAGGGATACAAAGCGAAGCTGGCGGGAGGATAATCTTAATCTATGTAATTGATTACCTGGTTGGGTATTAGATTACACTGTTTGTCAGGTTGTATCATTCACATGTTTAAACGTAAATCAAAGAAAGTTTTAAAATTATAGCGTGTTAAATATTTGTGCAGAGAGGCCTATCGATTGGCATAAATGGTGCAGTCATCCCAGAGGGTGTCGAAACAGACCTCCATGTCCGCTTCAAACCTAGCCTGAAAAGATGGGGTTCAGAGTTCAGCGGGCTGACATTCCAAGATTTTCCCATAGGAGTTCAAAATGCCTCTGCCATTAGGACATACCGCCATCGGTTGGGCGGCATACAAGACCACCAATATCAAACCGTCTCTATACGAACAACATCCGAGCAGGTCGCGCATAGTTCAGTTTGCCTTCGTAACCCTGCTGGCTAATTTACCGGATCTGGATATCTTGTTCGGATTGATCTTTTTTGGAAATGGTTCGGCTGTTCATCGCGGCCCGACCCACAGTCTGTTATTTGCCCTGCTGGCCGGGTATCTCGCCTCTAATTTATACCGTTTATGGCACCAAATCCCCCGATTTAGTTTCGGACTCTGTTTTATTCTGATTTTTTC
>JASFKE010000571.1:0-3633 GCA_050118795.1 Desulfobacteraceae bacterium
GATATCTCCCCCAGGGCCTCCATGCTCATCACCGAGCTTAAGGCCGCCGATCTGGAAGCGGTTCGCAACCACCCCATGCGCCATTTCTTCCCCCACCGCAGACCCGAGCTGTACTAAAAAGAAAAAACCCGAACTAATTAAAGGGGCCGGAGGGTGAAGAGCCGTATTGCCAATACTGCCAACCCTTGGCAGCTCAGGTGCTATAGTCCCGCACACGGCCTTTCGAACTCCCCGATCAATCTGAACGAAGGCAGCGCAACAGCGAACAACCCGAACTAATTAAAGGGGCCGGAGGGCTTCAGAGTCAAGGCGACCGGAGGTGAAGCCGTATTCCCAATACTGCGAACCTCCGGCAACGCAGGATATGAAGCCCTCCGGCCCCTTTAATTAGTTCGGGCGCCAGCCGTGCTCACCTACCAACTTAACAAACCGGCACCCCCCCATATTGGTCTGGTGGATCCCGCTCTCGTCTCTGACAATTTTTATCAAATCCTGAGAGTGTTGGCTGCCCACGGGGATCACCATGCGCCCGCCGATGGTCAACTGATTGACCAATACAGCGGGGATTTCAGGTGAGCCGGCAGTGACGATGATGGCATCGTAGGGGCTTTCATCCTTCCAGCCGGTGGTACCGTCGGAATAGCGGGTGACGATATTGTGATAGCCCAGTTTATCGAATAATTTTCTGGTTCTAATGTATAGTGAGTGAATGCGTTCAATGGAATAGACCCGGTAGACGATTTTGGACAATATCGCCGCCTGGTAGCCGGATCCAGTGCCGATTTCGAGTACCCGATCATCCGGAGATAATTGCAGCGATTGGGTCATTTCCGCTACAATATAGGGTTGGGAAATGGTTTGTTGTTCACCGATGGGCAGGGGAAAATCGGAGTAGGCCTGGTCCATCAAAGCTTCACTGACAAACAGGTGTCTCGGCACCGTTTCCAAGGCCGCCAGGACCCTGGCATCGGTGATGCCTCTGGCTTTGATTTGTTTCTCGACCATTTCTTGACGCAGACGATCATATTTCATTTTACATACACCCCCGAACCCCATCTACCAGAGGCCGTAAAGCCGGTCAAGGGCACAGATGCCCGCCGTTTATATTTGCGTAGTGAATTGCTGTCGCACTGCCCGCCCAAGGGCTCAAACCTCTTGCATTTTAACGTAATTCCAACTAATTAATAGTTGAATCGCCCCTTATGGCCTCCCCTTTGACGGGGCAGGGGCGGGTAATTTTAAAAAACGTTAATTCACATTGTAATACGAAAATGGAATCAACCAAACACTTTTTTATCTCCATTCTCATGGCCAATCTTCTGATCGTGTTCGGTACCCTTGGATATATGGTTATTGAAGGATGGAACTTGCTTGACGCCCTCTATATGACGGTTATCACACTCGCAACGGTCGGTTATGGCGAAGTTCATGAAATCAGCGATGCCGGGCACATTTACACCATCGTGCTTATCATCATCGGCGTCGGTTTTTTCCTCTACGTGGCCGGTGCAGTGATTCAATTCATGGTGGAGGGAAGGGTACGCATTTTATTGGGGAGACGAAGATTGGACCGAAAAATATCCCGACTAAAAAACCACTATATCGTTTGCGGTTATGGTCGCATCGGCAAAGTCATTTGCCATAGGCTCCAGCACGAAAACTTCGACGTGGTGGTCATTGACAAGAACCCTGATTTAGCCCAGACCCTGGACGGTTTGGGATTTATTTATATTTGCGGAGACGCCACCGATGAAGAGATCTTGAACAAAGCGGGCATCCAGAATGCCAAAGCACTGATTGCCGCTTTGGGCACGGATACCGACAACGTCTTTTTGGTTTTGACAGGCCGCCAATTGGCTCCGGATATCAATATCATCGCCAGGGCCGCCACCGAAGCCGCAAAGGCAAAACTATCGGCCGCCGGCGCCAATACGGTTGAGGCTCCCTATGAGACCGGGGCCACATCCATGGCCCAGCGCATTATACGGCCGACGGTGACGAGTTTCCTGGATTTTGCATTTGCGGGGAAGCGGCAGCACAAAGACATTCATATGGAGGAGATACCCATATCGCGGTCATCCAACCTCCATGGCATCATACTGCAAGACTCCGGTATCCGGCAAAAGTATAATCTGATCATCATCGCCATCAAAAAAGCCGATGACCGCATGATCTTCAACCCCTCATTCGAAACCCGTCTGGATGTCGGTGATACGGTTATTGCCGTTGGAGAGCCCTCCAATCTGAACAAGCTTCAGGAGGTGCTGAATCCAGCATAAAAATGGTGGGGGGGGCTTTTGAATCCACTTGATGCGCGATCGGTCCATCCATTAACATTTCCATACGGGCCTTGGGCAGCGAACGCAATGGTCGATCCCTGACACCGAGGCGATCCCCATGCTATGATGACTTACCAGGTCCACTGCCATCCTGATCTATATCCCGCTATATCTTATAAATGATGCGTGCATCGGTGACGACGATATCAACATGTTTATCATGGGATTCCATGGGCGTCATGGAGACGATTTGATCTTCAAATATTAAACCGACTTTTCGGGTTGTAATGGGCAACTCCGGTATCAACCGGTCATAATACCCATTTCCCAATCCGATGCGGCCGCCCTTTTCATCCATTGCCAAGCCGGGAATAATGGCAATGTCCAGGCAATCAAGCGGCACCACTTTACACCGTCCGGGATCGGGTTCCAGATTCCCCCGAGGCCCTTGGATCAGGTCTTTTTCCGGATCATCAACTTTCATGAGCGTCGTCTTCTTATATTCAGGGTCAAAGGCAGGCAACACCATGATCTTGTTGTACATATAGCTGCGCTTAATGATTTTCCGGGTATCCACTTCACCTTTGGCTGCATCGTATAGCAAAACAATACGCGCCTCTAGAAAATTCGCAAATTCAAACAACCGCTCCTCAACGGCTTTTGACTTTGCTGCCAATGGTTTATCCCCGATCTGGGATACTTTCTGAATCATCTCGTCCCGTATTTCTTGTTTCTTTTCTCGAATTTCCTCCATGTTGTATCTCCAGCACCTCCGATTTAGTTTAGCACTTGAATAGGTCGCTGTATAAGTCAACTTACAATAATCATTGACCAAATCAGGTGTATTCAGTAAAGTTGCCGCAAGTATCAAGCTCATTTCGGCCTTTGAAAAATGAGCACTACCGCCGCCTATGGCGATGGCAGACAGCAAAACTTTATAATTATAGGGATTTTAATGTTAGAAATCAAGTTTGTCCGACAAAATTTAGATATTGTTCAAAAAGCCCTGGAAAAAAGAGGTGGTACCGCTGACTGGGCATCCTTCAACGAGGCTGACAGCCAACGCAAAGAGGTGCTGGGCGAAATAGAGAATCTGCGCCATCAACGCAATGTGGTTTCAGATGAAATTGCGACTTTGAAAAGAAGCGGGCAGAGTGCCGAGAGCATGGTTCTGGAGATGCGCCAGGTCGGCGAACGCATCAAATTGCTCGAAAAAGAGTTGGTCGTACATCAAAAAACAATCTCCACCATTCTCATGGGAATTCCCAATATCCCCCATGATTCGGTTCCCGTCGGCAAGGATGAAAACGATAACATCCTGGTCAAAACCCATGGAACGCCCGGTGCGTTTGAT
>JASFKE010000572.1:0-3633 GCA_050118795.1 Desulfobacteraceae bacterium
TTTTAAAGTAAACCGCCCGCGGGCAAGCTGTTCGCTGTACTTGCCGCTATGCTCTTCGTCCACCAGCACAAAGGTGTTGCGGTGCGCCTGTTTGAGATCCCGATGGGAGACGGCCACGGCAAATTTGTGGAACGAGGTGATCACCACATGGGTGCGTCGGTCGCCCAGCAGCTCGACCAACTTCTTGCCGGTGGTGGCTCGCTCCGGCTGCCGGCCGCAGGCCCGGAAGGTGCCGCAGATCTGATCGTCCAGATCGATTCGGTCAGTGACCAGGATGATCTTGGGACTTAAAATGGCGGGGTGCAAAGCCAGGGATTTGGCCAGCATCACCATGGCCGTCGACTTGCCGCTGCCCAGGGCGTGCCACACCACGCCGCCCGGACGGGATTGCTCTTGGGGAACGGACAGTGCGCGCTTTAAAATCTCCCGAACGGTAAAATACTGCCGGCAGCGGGCAATCTTCTTGGCGCCGGCGTCAAAGATAATGAATTTATAGGATAGTTCCAACAGTCGCTTCGGACGGCACAGGGCATACACAGTACGGTCCTGTTCAGTGATCTCACGAACCTTGTTCGCCAATAAAAGATAAGCTTCGCGCACGTCGGCAAAAGGGCCGGAGAGTAATGTATCCATGGCTCCACCTTCCACCGGCGCATCCATTACCCGTCGAATTGCGCCATCCAAACCACCCTCTTTCCACTCCGACCAGAACCGGGGCGGCGTGCCCGTGGTGCCGTAACACGCCTTGTCCCATGCCAGGGCCAGCAGGAGTTGACAGAATAAAAAAAGCTGGGGAATACCGTCCCTGGCCTGGTAACCCAACAGTTGATCGATGGCCCGGTCAACGGGTTTCTGCTTGGTCCGGGCGTGGGTTGAGCGCCTGCACGCCATGACCACCAGGGGGATGCCGTTGACAAACAGCACAATGTCGGGGATGTAATGCTTCTGAAATCCTATCCGCTCCACCTTGAATTCGGCTGTACAGTGATAGGTGTTGTTGGCAGGGTTTTTCCAGTCGATGTAATCGATGGTAAAGCTCTTGGTGTCGCCTTCGACGGTCTGGGGCACGCTGGTACCAAGACATAGCAGGTCATAGGCCTGCTCGTTATGGTGGACGGCGCTCGTAGCCCGGAATCCATTGAGGGCCTGCACCGCGCTCTGAATGGCGCTTTCTGTGAAGCAATGGGTGGCGCCTTTGGAGGTGAAACGGCAATGTGAGCGGATATGATCCACCAGCACCGGTTCCAAAATTGCGCCGCCTAATCGATCACCCCGCGCCCTTTTAGCTGCTTGGGGCGTCAGGTACCGCCACCCCAGCTGGATGAGCAGGCGCAATGCCGACAACTGGGACCGGAGCTGCTCCCGGTAGCCTGGCAGCTCATGGGTCTGTACGCCGTATGCAGGTTGTTCTTCCATGGTGCGTTCCTGTTTGTGCAACCATTTTATGGAGCCATAGGGTTATGATTACATCTGTCCTCTCCTGTCCCTTTCGGACATAGAAAGAAAACAAAGATGTGCGGCGCCCTTTCTTCATATAGCCTTGCCAAATTGACGATCTAAAAGCCTAAATTACTGCAACCCCAACTCCTTTAAATACCTATCCATCTTTTTCCGGGTTTTGGCCAACGCCTTTTCGATCTCTTCGATCTCCTCCTGCACGGCTTTAATGTCAATCTCCGGTTCGGGCCCGAAGGTATCCACATAACGCGGGATGTTGAGGTTGAACTCGTTCTTTTCGATCTCTTCATAGTCAGCCAGATAGGCGTATTTATCGACGGTACGACGTTTGCGAAAGGTGGTGACGATCTTATCGATATCCTGTTTTCGCAACCGGTTCCGGTTGGTACTCTTTTCATACTCCCGACTGGCGTCGATGAACATCACTTCGGATTTACCGCCCACCCGGCGTGATTTGTCGAAAAGCAACAAGGCGGCCGGGATTCCGGTGCCGAAAAAAAGATTGGCCGGAAGGCCGATGACGCCGTCCAGAATGTTTTCCCGAATCACGGCTTCGCGGATTCTACCCTCCTGACCGCCCCGGAACAGGACACCGTGGGGCACCACCACCCCGACACGGCCACTGCCTTCCAATGCGGTGGCCAGCATGTGGGAGATAAAGGCCCAGCCGCCCTTGCTCTTGGGCGGGATGCCGCGATGATAGCGGTTGTATTGATCTCCGGCGGCGTTCTCCTGGCCCCATCTGTCCAGGCTGAAGGGCGGATTGGCGATGACCACATCGAACGCCATCAAGGCATCGTTTTCGTCCACAAACTGGGGGTTGCGCAACGTGTCCTCCCACTGAATGTGGGCGGCGTCCACACCATGGAGGAACATATTCATTTTGCAAAGGGCCCAGGTGCTGCCGTTCAATTCCTGGCCGTAGAGGACGTAATCCTCAGAGCCCACCTGCTTGCCGGCCCGGATGAGCAGCGAGCCCGACCCGCAGGCCGGGTCACAGATACGGTCACCGGGCCGGGGGGCCGTCAACCGGGCCAAGGTTTCGGATACGGCCGCCGGGGTGTAGAATTCGCCGGTTTTTTTACCGGCGGTGGCGGCGAATTTTTCGATCAGGTATTCGTTGACATCGCCAATGAGATCCATATGCCCTACGGATTCAGGGCGCAGATCCAGATCGACCAGATTTTCCAACAGGTTTTTCAGGCGTTCGCTACGCTGACGGACCCGGCCCAGGTTGGCCTCGCTGTTGAAATCAATGTTGCGAAACACATTGTGCAGTTTGCTCTTATTGGCATCTTCAATGCCGGCCAGCAAACTATTGATCAGCTCCCCGATGTTGGGGCGGCTGCGTCGTTCATAAAGGCTATGGTAGGTGGCCGGGAAGAGTTCTGCGATATTATCGTTTTGGTCCCTGATTTCAATCTTGGGAATTACAAAGCGATCGCGGCCAAGCGCGCGTTCGATACGTTGCCGGTTGCCCTTATATTTATTTTCGCAGGCAGCCCGCTTGGATTCGTGAATATCACTGAGATATTTCACAAAGAGCATTGTCAGGATATAGTCTTTGTACTGAGCCGGGTCGATCACCCCTCGAAAAGTATCGCAGCATTGCCATACCTTGTTGACGATCTGGTCCCGTTTGTGCTGGTCGTTCATCGACGCAGCCTCGTGGTTGAATCATCGCTTATGGCCTGCAAACAGGCGGCCTTAATCAGTTCTTTGCGTTTTTTGCCAATTTGCCGCAACAAACTCATCTCATTTAACATCAATGCGTTTAAATCGGCGATTTTGGCTTGCCGCTCCAAGGTTGGCATGGGAACAGGAATATTTTCCAGAACAGCCCGGCGAACCACAGGCATATGCACATTGCGCCCGCTGTGTGCCAACAGGTAGTGTTCCACCGGGGCCTGGTTCAGGTACCAACCCAAATAGCCCGGCAAAATTTCCGGACTGGATATGCGAACGATGAAAAAGCAGGCCGCAGCCAGGGCCGGTTCCGGCAGATCTTCCAGCAACAGGGTAAAGTTATGAGCGCCTCTGGCCATAAACAGAAGATCCCCTTTTTCAAGGGTACGGTCGGTGCGCGACAGGGCCGGGTGGAATCGGACCAGCCCGTGGGTATCATAGGAGAGCTGATCTCCATCCACATCTTTAGCCTGCAGCAGGTAGTGACTG
>JASFKE010000573.1:0-3611 GCA_050118795.1 Desulfobacteraceae bacterium
GGCTTATGGCGCTTCCTGGGAAGGATTCGCCATTGAAAGCATAATCAACGCCCATCCGGGCTGGAACAGTTCATTTTATCGCACTGCTTCAGGAGCTGAAATCGATCTGATTCTCGAACGCGGTGGGAAGATGATCGCAATAGAGGTAAAGGCATCTACATCCCCGGAAGTTAAGCGACGCTATTGGAATGCTTTAGACGTTCTAAAGCCGGATAAAGCCTGGATCGTCGCACCGGTACGGGAATCGTATCCTTACAAGGGAGAGGTGCTTGTCCGCCCCCTGGAAGAAGTATGCCTGTCAGGGGTAGACCCCATCGTTGTATAGAAAAGATGGCAAAATGGTGAAAAGGCCTGTGAGTATTTATACAATATAGACCCCGGGACAGTAGAGTAGGTGTACCTGATGAAATCGATTAAAACCATCATTGGCTTGCTGACAGGACTGATAATCGCGGTACTGATCGGGGCGGTGGTTCGGAAGCGTTTTTCACCCACTTTCCAAACTCCGGTGTTGCATCAAACACAACAGTGGGTCTTTGCGCACCGAGGTGGTCGAAGCCTAGGGCCGGAGAATACACTGCACACTTTTCAAAAGGCGCTTGAATCCGGAGCGCACGTGCTAGAGCTGGACGTGAGACTGACAAAAGACGGCCACCTTGTGGTTATTCATGATGCCACGGTAGACCGTACCACCAATGGTACCGGCGCCGTTGGCAGCCTGTCATTGGATGAGATTGGCCGCCTTGACGCCGCCTTTGATTATAGTGCAGATGGCGGCCGAACCTACCCGTTGCGCAACACAGGTGTGACGATCCCCCGGCTTGCCGAAGTTTTTGAGCGCTTTCCCAATAGTCCTGTAAACATTGAACTGAAAGACGACTCCCTGACTGCTGCCGAAACGCTCTGCCGATTGGTGACCGAATACGATGTGACCCAGAAAATAATCGTCGCCTCTTTTCACTCAAGGGTTATCCGCCACTTTCGAAGCATTTGCCCCGACACCCCTACAGCGGCCACTGCCGGGGAGACAGGGTGGTTTGCTCTTTTGAGCAGGCTGAGACTGGAAAATTTCTACCGCCCGCACGCGGCAGCGCTGCAAGTACCTGAAGAGGCCTACGGATTCCCACTGGTCACTCAACGGTTCGTCGATGCAGCGCACAATCGCGGCTTGAAAGTTCATGTATGGGTCGTCAACGATCCAAGCGAAAAGCAGAAGTATTTGAATATGGGTGTTGATGGTATCATAACCGACTTTCCGGGTAGATCTGGGTAAATAGTCCCTTATTATGATTTCTGGCGACGGTGTTAAGTCGCCAGGAATCGAAGTTGGTTCATATTTTATTCTTCTGTAAGGTCAAAAGCATCGCATTCTTCTTTGGACAACGGCCTGCTCTCTTCGATAGATTTACCGATAATACCGTCGAGGTCCCGGAATTTGCCTGAAGGGTCTACCGATATTTCAGAATTATCATCGGTGGCGATATCCACCACTCCTGTACCATCACTGGCAATGATGGATAAAGCATCGTCACTTTTAACGACTTCAGTTCCGTCTTCAAGCGTATAGCTGCCATTTTCCAACGCCTCGCCATTCAAAGTAGCGCTGCCATCCTTTGTGAATGTTACAACATCATTGCCCAGATATGCTGTAGTGGAACCGATTACTTGGGGTGCGTCCGGATCATCGGTGGGTACGTACTCTCCCTCGATTCTGATGTTGTCCCCTGTAAACAGATGATAGTTATGATAATCCACGCCCTTATGGTCAAAATGAATCGCTTCGCCATTGGCACCGATAAGATCGTAATGGGGATCTCCCCATCCGCCGGTGCTCTCCTCTTCTATATCAATTTCTTTAGTAGCACCGGTGCTCTCCTCATCTATATCATTTTTTTTAGTAGCGCCGGTGCTCTCCTCACTTGAAGATAGTTCTTCAGTCTCATCTTCTTCATTATCGGCATTGCCAAAGTCTAAATTGATAACCACGTTTGCACTTGCACTTGCACTTGCACTTGCTTGGTCGTTTTGTTCAGCATTGTTTGATGTTTCCAAATTATCGCTGGTGCTGTTCTTATTTGCATCAATTGCTTCAGTTTCATCTTCTTCATTATCGGTGTCGTCAAAGTCTAAATTGATAACCACGCTTGCATTTGCACTTGCGGTAGCTTGATCGTTTTGTTCAGCGCTGTTCGATGTCTCCATGGTATTTTGACCAAGTGCGGAATCTTCTATAATATCGGTACCCAGTGATGCCTGTTGATCTTGAGATCCGGAATCGCCGGATTGTTCCGGCAATTTTTCAATTAAGGATATGAGCTGTGCTAGAATGGATTTCAGTGCTTTGATCATACTTTCCATTTCAAGTGTACCATCGCTGTCGGTTTGCGCCGTTTCGACGGATTGACTGTCAAGAGTGCTTGATAAATTAGTAGATGTCATTGTATTATCCTTTTAGTTTGTTTGTGCCGATCCCCATGTGTTAATTATGTGCCATTATCTTTAATGAAATATTGGATACAGATCGGTTACCGTTGGTTCCCTAAACTTCTTGTGGAAAGATATTAATATCTTTTATCTTTCAATCCCAAGGAACTAAGGTTCAATTGCCGGCAACTACATCTATAGTGTATGGGGCTTTTGAGGCTTCAAGAGATGGTGGCTGTTTAAGGAGACGCTTGATGTTTCCCCGAACGTTTAAAGAGTGGATAGAAGATCTGTTTATTACCCGAGGGGAACAGACATCCCTTGTTTTTCTCCGCGATGGTCGCACCGAGAGTGAAATGACCTACCGCGATCTGGATCAGTACGCCAACGGTTGCAAGGCCGCATTGCTGGAATCGGGAGTTTCCAAGGGCGACCGTGTTGTGCTGTTTCTGAACAAGTCGGTGTTTTTTGTCATCGCCCACCTGGCCATCTTGAAGATCGGCGCCATTGCGGTACCCTTGAATCCAGGTTTCAAAAAACCGGAGATGGATTACCTGCTTCGTGATGCCGTCCCGAAACTGGTTATCGCCGACCCCGATAAGTGTGACATGGTGTCCCAAATCGTTCCCCACTGCCGGATAATGGAGGTCGACACCTTAAAGCCATACGACGAGACCGCTTTTTTCGAAAAACTCGAGGCGGATCCCGTGGAGATGAACGTCATGCCGGAAGACCCCGGGCTGATCATCTATACATCCGGTACCACCGGTCATCCCAAGGGGGCGGTCCTCACCCACCGCAACCTGGTTTGCGACGCGCAAAACATCATCGGGATATGGGAGATCGGGCCGGCGGATGTGCTTTGCCATGGGCTGCCCCTTTTCCATGTCCACGGTCTCTGCTTTGCTCTGCATACGGCCCTGCTGGCCGGTGCCGGTGTTGTGATGCTCGACACTTTTAACCCTGAAATTGTGGCGGAGGTTCTGGCCGCCAGGGATCGGCAATTGATTTGCAGCCTCTTTATGGCGGTTCCGGCCATGTACGCGAAACTTTTGGATGTGGTGGAGGCAAAGCACTATAATTTCGACCACATCCGGTTGTGGACATCGGGATCGGCACCTTTGCTGGTAAAAGATTTTCAGCGGATATCTCACGTTTTGGGCCAGCAACCGGTGGAGCGCGAAGGC
>JASFKE010000574.1:0-3608 GCA_050118795.1 Desulfobacteraceae bacterium
TCCCTGAAACGGCTTTCGGAACTTCTTTAAAACGATAAAAGAGCAGATCAAAATGAAAATGACCGGCACTTGATATGGTGAGGTGCGTCCGATTTATCTTTTCTTGTGCTCTGTTTTGAAAGTATCGCGATTTTTGATGCAAAAAAACTCGCCAATAAAAGATTTTAATGTACCGATATGGCGTTAGTAAAAATGGACGCGAATGAGCGTTAAAGAAAATTCATAGTTTAGAGCCTTTTACGATAAGATGATGGTTTAATAGATAGTTTGAAGGGTATCGGTTGCTATTGCAATTGATTGCAGATCTTGTTTCCAGGACGAACTTTAATGCCTGCACCAAGGCGTCATATAACCCTGCCCGGCATGCCTCCATTGACCTGCGAGCGCGCCACACATGTAAAGTTGAAACTTGATCTTTGGTGCGGGACTCACTTGATGCTGCTTCATCTATTGAGTTTTCGCGCAGAAATTCTTCTATGAGTCTTGGGTAATTGATCATGTCTTTCTCCGGCGGATGGGGAGCTTATTCATCCGTTCAAGCAATTTTTGAGCAAGCTCTTTAAAATCACGAAATGCCTCTTGAGCTGCCTGGGCGTGGCTGCCGATAGCGCCATCAGCGGATGTAAGATGGAAGATCGGTTTGCGTGCCTCTTGTCCCATAGGTATCAGACTTCGATAATGCTTCAGTGTAGCTAAGCACTCTTTATCTTCTGACGGTTTGGCGGCGTTTGTGGTCGTCTCAAGAACGGCTTTGTGGTAAACTTGTGGCATACGATTGACCCATTTATCATAGGCTTTGACCGGCCGACTGAGTCGAACACTATGCTGTTGGAGGATGTAGCCAAGAGGTTTCATTAGACCTACTGGCAGTGCAAAGTCGGGGTTCGTCCAGTTATCCAGTCGCTTTTCCCAAAGATTGCGCCATGTGCGCAGGGTCGGTCCTAAGTTTTTTAGACCCTGAAGAGAAAAAAGATCGGCCCCAAGGGGGATTGCCACAAAATCGGAAGCTATGAGGGCCGACCGGTTAATGGCACCAAGGTTAGGCCCGACATCCACAAGAATAATATCTGCACTGACCTGTTTTGCCGCCTTTTGTGCAACCTGCCAAAAAGCAGTCAGAATCCGAAAGGGACGATATAAATTAGTATCCGCCATACTGGCGGGCCAGGCTTCGGACAGAGTGTCTTCGAATGAGGCTAAAGCGACATCACCGGGAATCAAATAAAGACCCTGGGCCACCTTTTTTACAATAGGTTCTTCGATATCACCTACCCGGGTAAGCGGTTCAATGGCCTGGTAGATCGTGATCGGCCCCTTTGGGTTCTCCCAGATTCGTTCGAGTTCATCTTCATCGAAATAAGCGGCCGTTAAATTTGCCTGGGCATCAAGGTCAACAGCCACAACCGTATGGCCCAGTTCGGAAAACATCCATGCCAGGTGGTACACCAGGGATGTTTTTCCCACACCGCCTTTGTTGTTGAAAAAGGTAAGAACACGAACACTCATGGTCTCCTCCTGACTATGGCCAGCACCATCATGGGTTCGATTTGAAATTCAATATCCGGGTTACCATTTTTATTCAATTCAGCTCTGGCCGTCTGGATACCTATGCCGAACCGCTGGACAAATCCCAGAACTTTCATGGCATCGGCTAAATTAGGATTGCGATAATCAGTGATACCAGGCTGCCCAAAATTATCGCGGGTAACAATACCGAACGGTCCACCGGGGTTGCCGATTTCGATCCGGTCATTAAACCAGGTAACTCGTACCGGCGCGTTGGTGTTTTCATATGCCCGGTGCATGACAGCGTTACGAACCAACTGCTGTAAAGCAGCTTTTGGGTATGGCATAGTTCTGGATTCACGATCGTTTGAAGTGATATTCACTTTTGTTCTGTTATGGGATTCTATTTTTTCATCAATGCGCCGTAGTACCTGGCCCAAATCGCCGTCAATAAAGACCTCATCCTCAATTGGGTCACTCAAGTTGACGCCGTCAATACGAAGAAATTGGATGTACGCTCCAGGTATCCAATCTCTGGGGGAGACCCCAAGTACAATGATGCCCAATATTGTTGGTGTTGGTTCGACGGCCGATGCGATCATCCGGCAAGATGCCAGTTTCTGTTCGTAAGATCGCTCATTGGCAGCGAGGATATCGGCGGCAAAGGCATTCTGCAGGTACCCTTGTTCAAAAAGAAGGCGACTAAGAGCAGATAAATCACAGGTCGGCAATGGTTGCATATCAAATGGTATGTCCCTATAGCGGCGCTTTTCATTGAGAATCCGTTCCTCTTGGGCTGTTGCAATTGCCCGGCGCGGTCCGCTGCGTATCCAGATCCTACCCTTGTAACGAACTGGTGGTGCATCGGATGGCTGAACTGTGACAACCGCCACATCCACACCTTTTAGTGTGCGTTTTTCCACTAAAATAGAAGGAAGCGGCAGAATATTCCCGTCGCTTCGAATATCGGCAAGGGTGAGCAATAGGGCATCAGTTACGGGCAGTCCTGTTGGTGTGCCGTCATCTTTGGCGCCCACAAACAAAACTCCCGGTTTGCGGTGATCAGACAAATCGTTCGCAAAAGCACAAATTGCTTGGCGCCCTTTGTCTGGCGCGTCACCTTTCCAGGTTTCCTTACGTTCGGAAAAGTCATATTCTATATCATCGAGAAGAGTCTCAAGCTCCTGGTCGGAATAACTCATATTCACTCCTTTTTACTGCAAAATCAATCGCCTCCGCAGATATTTCATAGCACCTCGCCGCCACAATCTCACTTTAGGCGTCATGAGGTATTGCGGCAGGATTTTGAATGCGTACAAGCTCAGGCAGATCGCTCAAAGGGTCCCAGGCCACGTATAGCCAATATGTCTCGGCTATAGCTCAGCCAGTTGCTGGGCCTTGTACCATTCTTTTACCACCAGCCTAAATCGGCTGCCCTATTTGAGATGTGAGCTGACTGCTACTCATTCCCGTCCCTCTTCTGTGGAGGTTTGTTTAGTGCCATTTTTTTCGACTGCGATTTGGATGGGGATTGGTTTTGGGCTAAACCTGGTGCCGTCCTTTGGGCGTCATCCTGTCGTACCCAGTCGTCTATTTCGGATAGCTTAAAACGATAGAGCCGACCTACCCGATGAGCGGGGAGCCCCTGTTCCTCTATCCATCTATACACTGAGTCCTTTGCCACTCCAAGATGGGCGGCCACATCTTCAGCACCAACCCAACGTTCCTTAACAGCCATTATAACCCTCTTTGTCTCTATTTAGGGAGAGGATGCTAACATAAACCTACGAAACCAGACGTAAGTCTATAAAACAGACTCATTTCAGTCAATCTTTGATTTCGCTCTTTGAAAACGTACGTTTTTATTTTTTTAATCCTTCAGTTATCATTGCATGTTCTATTGATTGAAAAGGCCGTGTATCATGTGATGTCCCGCACAGCGCTGGACGGATATCCGATGGGTTCAGTGGAAAAGGATTTTTTGCTGAAACTGATCAAACGGTTTTCAAGGCTATATTTTGCTGAAATATTGGGATTTTGCCTCATGGGCAACCATTTCCATCTCTTGGTGAAGATGGTCCCGGACAGTGATTTCAGCGATA
>JASFKE010000575.1:0-3605 GCA_050118795.1 Desulfobacteraceae bacterium
CCGACGACTATACAGGCGATTGCCATGCTGTGCGGTTGAACTATTGTTCAAGGTCGGCTATAGTTATTATTTCAACCTGGTGAGAGGTTTTAACGCTGTCTCCATGCAGATTGGGTTGAATAATCCAGCACCAGCATCACCACAGATTTTCAGGAGATCGTTACAATGACTATTGCAAAAAAAATCCAAAAGGCCATGGAACAATCATCCTGGATTCGGAAGATGTTTGAGGAGGGCGCCCGTCTCAAAGCCCAATTCGGTTCCGAAAACGTTTATGACTTCAGCATCGGTAATCCCAATCTGCCCCCCCCTGAAAAATTCGACGAAGTTCTCAGGCAGACCGTGGACAGCTGCGGTCTGGGGGACCACTGCTATATGCCTCAGTCCGGATATCCCCAGGTGTGTAAATCAATCGCCGACTATCTGAGTGAGGAACAGGAGGTCGTCGTCTGTGAAAATGACATCACCATGACCTGCGGAGCCGCCGGGGCGCTGAATGTGATCCTTAAAACCCTTTTGGACCCCGGTGACGAAGTCATCCTCACTGTTCCGGTATTCGTGGATTACCAGGCTTATGTGGACAATCATGGCGGCATATCGCGTGTGGTTCCCTGTCATGCCGATTTTTCCCTGGATCTGGATGCCATTGCCAAGGCTATCACCGGCAGAACCAAAGCGCTGGTCATCAATTCGCCCAACAATCCGTCCGGGCAGATCTATTCCGCCGCAAGCCTGTCGGCTTTGGGGCAGTTGTTGGCGGACAAAAGCCGGAAATTGGGACGGACGATTTATCTGGTTTCCGATGAGCCTTACCGCAAGATCGTTTTCGACGATCACCAGGTGCCCAGTATTTTTAGTGCCTATGCAGAAGCTTTCATTGCCACCTCTTATTCCAAAGACCTTTCCATTCCGGGGGAGCGAATCGGTTTTGCCGCCGTAAATCCTCGGGCATCTTACAAAAATGATATCATTCTGGGATTAAAGCTGGCCAACCGAATTCTCGGTTTTATCAATGCGCCTGCTTTGATGCAGCGTGTGGTCTCCTGCCTGCAAGGTTTAAGCGTGAATATTGGCGAATACCTGCGCAAACGAGACCTGTTGTGTGAAGGGCTGTTGGATGCCGGTTATGATTTCGTTAAGCCCAAGGGGTCTTTTTACTTGTTTCCGCGGACGCCGATCAGTGATGATGTTCAATTCGTCCGTGCCTTGCAGCAGGAGAAGATTTTAACGGTTCCCGGTACCGGATTCATATGTCCGGGTTATTTCAGGATCGCCTTTTGCGTGAGCGATGAGACCATCGTCAAAGCGATGCCCGGGTTCAAAAAAGCCATGGCCAAGTTTCGTTAAGGACGCTGGAAGAAAATAAAACAATCCTTCAGCGATAATGATGTGTCAAGTTTGGCGGTTTCAGGTCACCGGCTCTTTTCGAGCCACAATTTGATCTTGTCGTCCAAGACCTCCGGATCCACCGGTTTGGTAATGTAGTCGTCCATGCCGGCTGAGTAGCATTTCTCCTGATCCCCGGACATGGCATGGGCCGTAATGGCGATAATGGGAATTCTGGTATTGGGTGCGCCAAAGTGCGCTGACCGCATGCCGGCAGACAGCCTTTGGCCCTTGTATTGTTGCTCCCGGGGCGTTTTGAACAATGGATCGGCCGGTTGATTCCCGGCGCTTGACTCGAGCTGTCGAATGAGGCGGGTGGATTCGAAGCCGTCCATCTCGGGCATCTGGATATCCATAAGAATCAGATCGTAATTCTCCCGGGCCAACGCTTCCAGTGCCTGCCGTCCGTTTTCGACAGCATCTGCGGTATGACCCAGCTTGTTGAGGATATGCAGGGCCAGTTTCTGGTTGGCGGTGTTGTCCTCGGCCAGCAGAATCCGCCCCTTACGGAGCTCCGCAGCGGTAACGGCGGCAGCCTTTTTCCCCTCGGTTCCGGCACAGACCTGCTGCTGATCACCTTGGCCCGGATGGCCTGGTGCGGGCGCCTGCCTGGCCAAACTGACGGTAAACCAGAATTTGGCGCCTCGGTTCGAACGGTTTTCAACACCGATTCGGCCCCCCATCAGCTCCACCAGTTTTTTACAGATCGCCAGTCCCAGTCCTGTACCGCCGAATTTACGGGTAGTGGAGTTGTCAGCCTGGTTGAACGATTGGAACAGGCGAGGGATCACGGTCTCCGGAATACCGATGCCGGTGTCCGTGACCTCAAAATAGAGCTCTACCCGGCTATGGGTTTGGGATCTGACGGTCGCCCGGATATTCACGCCACCCATTGAGGTGAACTTCAGGGCGTTGGCGGTCAGGTTCAGCAACACCTGGCGCAGTCGCCCCGGATCGCCCCGAAGCAGGGGCGGCACCCGGGGGTCCACCAAGCAGGTCAGCGCCAGCTGCTTTGCCTGGGCTTGGTGACGCATCATCCTGGACAGATTCCCCATTAATCGGTTCAGATCGAAATCGATAGATTCCAGGTCGAGCTTGCCGGCCTCGATTTTCGAAAAATCCAGTATATCATTGATGACTTGGAGCAGGGCGTCGGCACTGGAGGCCGCAGTCCGGGCAAAATCCAATTGCTCCGATGCAAGATCGCTGTCCAGGAGCAGATTGATCATGCCGATTACCCCATTGAGGGGGGTGCGGATTTCATGGCTCATATTGGCCAGAAATTCACTCTTGGCCAAGTTGGCCACCTCTGCCTGTTCTTTGGCGACCATCAGGTCCTGGGTACGTTTTTGCACCAACTCTTCCAAGTGCTCACGGTGTTTGCGGATCTCCTTTTCAGCGCGCCGGCGCTCGCTGATATCCGTAAAAGAGAGATAGTAGTGCTCTTCATATTCGAATTCGGCCACATAGCAGATCGCCTCCACAGGACAGGGGCTGCCGTCTTTGCGCAGATATTCCGTCTCGTATCGTCTGACACGCTTTTGATGTAACATCTCCAGCCTCAGGCTCTCCCACGACGCCCGGCTCAGGCGGGGTTCGATATTAGAGATGCGCATAGCGAGCAGCTCGGATCGCGAATAACCCAATTGCCGGCAGGCGGCTTGATTGGCGTAAACGATGCGGGCATCCGGTGCCAGTCGTAAAATAGCTGTGGCGCTGTGGTCCACCGCATATTGGGTCAGTCGCAGCTCTTTTTCCGATTGTTTGCGGGCGGTGATGTCCAGCAAAGAGCCGATCACGGCCGGTTTGCCATTGTAGAGGGTTCTGCTGCCGAAAACCTCGATAGATACAGTGCCTCCCTCGCGGGTGAGACCTTTAAATTCATAGTGAATGGATTCTGTCCCACCGCTGAGTCGCTTTTGCAGATTCTGTTCGACCAGGGTCCGATCTTCCGGAGATACCAGGTCGTAGAGATCTATTTTGTCTATTAAATCTCGGGGTTGGTAACCGAATATGCGTGCAAATTCCGGATTGACGTACCTTAACCAGCCCTGCTGGATGATGTACACGCCTACCAGGGAGTCTTCGGTCAGGTTGCGGAATTTGGCCTCCGATTCCTTCAAAGCCTCCAGGGCCGATCTGTGCACATGGATACCACGGGCCAAGCGCTCTTTGGCCCGGGCAAGGGCATGTTCAAGCGCTTCGATGCGGGCGTTTTT
>JASFKE010000576.1:0-3605 GCA_050118795.1 Desulfobacteraceae bacterium
GTTAGGATAATCATCAAAAAGATGTTGAAAAAAAGTTCAATTCAACAATGGTTAGGTGAAATTTCGAAGATGTTAATTCGTAGCAGTCTATTTCCTATGATCCTCACTTAATTTTTTCTAATTCTTTATCCATCTCCATTCTTAGAATTTCAGCGCAATCATCACACAATCGTATTGTTGAATATTTTTTATCGTCAATCGACGCATTGTTAACATAATAGTCAGCGTCGGTGCGGCCTCCACAGACTGAGCACACTTCCGTGGAACCTGCTAATTCGATTATTCGTTTTGCGTGTGAAGCCTGCATTGGGTCATGCTTCAAAACAAAATTGAACCATTCTTCTGTGTGTGGAACAACGAAATTGTTTGTCAATATAGTCTCCATTCAGAGTTTTGTTTGCTTTCAAATTTGGCTGACCATTTAAATGCTTGATACAACATATGCAGTAAAGGCTGTCAAGAAGAATAATTTTTTACAAATAGATATTGTCTTATGGTTAAAATTGCGGATCTAAGAACGGAGTGAAAGGATTCCGAAAGAAATGATTGGGTGAAGAAACACCGTCGTCTATTATTGCACAAAGCCTTGACCCGCAAAGGGATCTGTATTAAATACGCCACAGCAGATGCAGCCAGAAGAACCAGCTATCTGTGCGATGACTGCCAGTCCCTCGATAGTGTGGAAAATATCCTTAATGAGCTGGAGGCACTGCGTCGGGGTATACTTAAAAAGCGCAACGATTGAGAAGCAGGGCAATGGCCAATCAGTATTTAATTGAAATACACGACTATCTGAGCCGGCAGATCGAAGCCGCCGTAGAAGCCATGCAGGAGGCCGCCACGCTGGGAGATTTGGCGCGGCAACAGTTTAACACCGGCAAAATTGATGAACTCAAAGCGCTGCGGGCCTATATCAGTGAATCGTTCGACCTGCTGACACAAAAGTATTATTAATCATGTCTCACAATTATCTTTTTGACACCTTTACCTATATTCAACAACGGCTGGCCGAAGCTAAACAAAGACTCGAACAGGCGGATGACGATCCGCATGGAAAGCCGTATGTTGCCAGCCAGGTCCAGGCGCTGGGTGATTTTGAACGCTTCCTGATCGATAATTTCAATATTAAGCTTCCGCGGCGTTTGAGAAGCAAGGTGCCTAACAAGGGGCGATGATCGCACGTGTGGTGGTATTTGCTGTTCGCTTTTACATTTGGGAAAGAGCTCTTTCTTGGGAAAAATCGATGGTGAACAGGGTAAAATCCATCAAATATCCAAGGCAAAGCGAATTGCCCGCCCAACATCATACATCTTTGAATCCGGTAAGGATGTTATCAATGATCCTATTTTCCCCTTTGCAACTGTTTGCAAGTGATCGCAGTTGACAGCGCAATCCCGGGGCATGCCGTCCGCTTTGGACAGATATACCTCTGACGGTATGTTACGAACTGTGGTTGTAATAGGAGCAACGGTAACTTCTCCGAGGTATTCCAACACAGAATCGCGTGTTAGAATAAGAACGGGTCTTTTTTTATCGGGTCTTGTGAACCTGTACCAGCGAATTTCGCTGTGTTTCATTCATCACCCCAGGCTTGCTCATTTTCCCAAACTGAAAACTCATCGGCGGTAATGGGTTGCCGTTCATACCCCTTGCGGTGTTTGAGCTCCAATTGCTCTATATTGTACCGGGCAAGTGCCTCACGAAGCGCCTTTCTTGTAAAAGCGGAACGACTTGTATGGAGTTGCTTTGAAACTCGGTCGACCGCTTTGACAAGATCATCATCAAGGGTCATCTGAATGGTTCTCATAGCGCACCTCACAGTGTGGATAATTATAGCTATAATAATCCACACTGTATGTTGTGTCAATCACATTGTTTTGCCATCTTTTTTATGTAACTATGGGTTTTACAATCTCTCCTTTGGCATTGGTAACGGTGACGGTGATTCCGTGATCGCCATCCAGGCGATGGGTTGCGCAGCTGATTCATGGATCATAGGCGCGCACCGCCATCTCGATCTGATTCAGGATACCCTCGTCCACCTGTCCCTCTTTGATGAGCATGCGGGCGGCTTGATTGACGCTCATGTTCATGGGGCCCAAATTGTGCGTTGTGCCCACGATCATGTTGGCGCTGGCAATGAGGCCGTTTTCATCGGTGGTATAGTCGTGGATCAGGGTGCCCCGGGGCGCTTCGACGCAGCCGACACCGCGGCCTGCCCGCACCTCTACGACGGGGCGCACATTGGGATCGGTGATCTGCGGGTCTTGGAGTATTTCGATGGCGCGCTCACAGGCGTATACCTCTTCGATGAGACGGGCGTAGTGGTATAGCAGGGTCGCTTGGGCCGGTCGGCCGAAAGTGCTGCGAAACTCTTCCAACTCGGCTTGGGCGCGGGGCGTGGCCATTTTGTCCGCCACATTGATCCGGGCCAGGGTGTTGGCGCGGTATATCCCTTTTGGATCGTCCAGGTCCATGGAAAAGCCTTCGTTCCAGAAGCGGGCATAGGGGTACTTTCCGTAAGAGTACGGCTCCACATGCTCGCCAATATAGTCGGCGTAATCCTGGGCATCAAAGTCGGTGAAGCTGCCATCGGCTTTCATGATACGAATCTTGCCGTCATACAGGTTAAGGGCTCCCTGGTCGTCCACCGTTCCGATAAATCCGGTGTTGATGACCCCCAACGTCTCAATGGCATCCATATATTTGGGAAAGACCTCTTTCTTGGCAAAATCGATGGTGAACAGGGCAAAATCCAAAATCTTGCGCGTTTTGTCCAGCATCTCCAATCGCTCTTCTTCCAGCAGAGGTTTGGCAAATCCGCCGACGACCCCGCCCACCGGATGGATGGTTTTGCGGGAGAACTTGTCCAGCATCATTTTTGCCATCTGACGGGTCTGGACTACCTTGGTGGCAAGTTCGGGATTGGCCTTGACGATGCCGATGACATTGCGCGCGGCATAATCCGCGGCGGGACCGATGACAAAATCGGCTGCGGCCAGAAAGAAGAAATGCAGCAATTTGTCTTCGGCATGGGCCAGTGTTTGCATCAACTCTCTGAGTTTGCCGCCCGCCGGTGTGGGGGTGATGCCGAAGCAACGATCCACCGCCTTGTTGGACGCCAGGTGGTGCATCCATGGACAGATACCACAGATGCGGCTGACCATGCGGGGAACCTCTTCGGCCGGTTTTCCCTCGATGAATTTTTCAAAACCCCGCAAAGAGATGTAGCTTAATTTGGCATCAGCCACATTGCCGTCATCATCCAATTTAATACCGATGGACGCATGGCCTTCGATGCGGGTAATGGGTTGTATGGTTATCGTTTTTCCCATTGGATCAAGCCTCCTTGGTTTTAATTGCCGGTCGAAGCCGTCCGTGTCCGCCTGAGAACCGGAGCAAAGACGCGCTTTCCGGTAATTGGCCGATATCGATGCCGTTGGATGCAAGCGCGTTGAGCATGTCCAGGCGTTGGTCGCCGTCATGCCTCACCGGCCCGTAACATCCCCGGCACGGCACCCTTGCCGAAACACAACGCGGGGTGATGCCGTCGCCGCCGCATCCCGCCCGGGTTACCGGCCCCATGCACAGGAACCCTTGTTCCA
>JASFKE010000577.1:0-3604 GCA_050118795.1 Desulfobacteraceae bacterium
AATCCCCGCCCACTGATTTCACCGAAGCGTAGATACCCTTTGGGTGGGTTTTTTATAAAATGAGGTGACCGATGCGCAGACAGGAAATCGATCATATTTTAACCCGTATGCTGGACTCCCATAGCTCGGTATCGGACCTTAATTTCACGGCGGGGCGCCCGTTGCAGGTTGAAAGCGCCGGTGAACTATTGCCGGTGGATATCAAACCGCCCATCAATGCGCTCTCGCCTTTTCAGACGGAAACCGTAGCGATGAACCTCATCAATGGAGATCGCCGGTTGACCGAGACCTTGATCAGAACCGGATCGTGTGATCTATCCTACTCGCTTCCCGGTAAAGCACGTTTTCGTGTCAATATTTTTTCCCAAAGCGGCCAGTACTCCATCGTGTTGCGCCAGCTTGAATCAAAAGTTCCCACCATTCGAGACCTGAAGCTGCCGGAATCCTTTTTGGATGTGGCCAAGGAGCTCAACGGCATCATTATTTTCACCGGTGCCACCGGTACCGGTAAAACCACCTCCCTGGCCGCAATTTTGGAAGATATCAACGAAAATCGGGCTGTTCACGTGGTGACGTTGGAAGATCCCATCGAATATCAGCACCCCCATAAAAAGGCCACCTTCAACCAGCGTGAGTTGGGCCGGGATTACGACACCTTCGCCAGCGGGCTGCGTGCCGCATTGCGCCAGGCGCCGAAGGTGATCTTGGTGGGTGAAATGCGTGATCGCGAAACAGTCGAGATCGGATTGACCGCCGCCGAAACCGGCCATTTGGTGCTCAGCACCCTGCACACCGTCGATGCGGGGCAGGCCATCAACCGTATGTTGGGCATGTTCACCAATGAAGAGGAGAAACAGGTCCGCATTCGACTCGCCGACACCATCCGTTGGGTGGTGAGCCAGAGACTGTTGCCTAAAATCGGCGGCGGCCGGGTGGCGGCTTTTGAAATATTGAGGATGAACCTGCGTGTTAAAGAGGCCATCCTCCAAGGCGAATCAGAGGGCAAGACCTTTTACGAGATGATGCAGGCCGGCCGGCCCTTTGGCATGACCACCTTTGACGACAGCATCATCGGACTCTACGAACAGGGGTTGATCACCCAAGAGACAGCCCTGGCATACGCGTCGAATAAGGCTGTCGCCGGCCGGGGTATTGACAAGGTCAAGAGCGCCCGGGGAGAAGCCACCACGGATATCAAAGATCTGGAAATCGATCGAGGTTACAACAAACAAGCTTAAGGGAGTGGATGGGCATCCATGGACATTATTTGCAAAAGCTGCCAGGGGCAGTTGAAAATTTCCGACGACAAAATTCCCGCCAACCAATCCTTCAGTGTCAAATGCCCGCGTTGCAAGGCCAAAATCAAGGTTGAGCCCCGGGAAGAGAGTTTCGATGATACCGATTCGGCCTTTGATGATCTCTTCGATTTTGAGGAGGATGAAAGCGAAGGGTATGATGCCGCCGAGAAACCATTTGATTTCATCGAAGAAGAGGGGAAAACCGCACTGATTTGTGAATCCGATGCGGTGATTCGAGAGAAAATAAAACCGGCCATGGATATTTTGGAGTATCATGTCACCGAGGTACCCAACAGCCGGGAAGCGCTCAAGAAGATGCGCTACCACAACTACGATTTAATCATCGTGAATGAATTTTTCGATACCCAGGACCCTGATGCCAATCCGTTGCTCATCTATCTCGAACGCCAGTTTATGGAAATACGCCGGAATATGTTTGTAATCCTTTTGACCTCGCGCTTTCGTACCATGGACCATATGATGGCTTTCTCAAAAAGCGTCAATCTCATTTTAAATGTTCGCAACATTGACGATTTTGATAAAATTATTCAGCGTGCGTTGGCCGATTCCGGTCTCTTTTATAAAGTCTATAAAGAGTCGATGGCGACCTAGCCGCGGCAATTCCGGCGGCCCAGTTGCTTTTCGGAGGCTGACCCCGAAAGGCCGGCCTCCGAAAAGATCGATATTTACTCTACACTTTCTACATAGGCGACAATGGAATCACTGTTATATGTTATAGATATCTCATAACCGTCTGCAGTGACGCTTTCAAATTCACCGCTGACTGTTTCAGCGCTTATCAATGTAAATTCGGTGCCGCTGGTTACCTCATAAGATGAGAAATCAAGGGTCAGACTTCCCCCGTCCAGGTATACCATTGCGTCAACTGAAATCTGACTTGCGTCACTGTCCATAACAATGTCAAGTGTTCCACCATCCATAGTAAAGTTTCCGCCCAACACAAGGCAACCGTCGGCATCAACTAACACGGTTCCGTTTTGGACGTATAGATCACCATTTCCAAAAGCTGTTGTCGATTCGGCTTCAAGGGTGCCCTCTTCAAGCAATGTTCCGCCACTGTAGCTGTTGTCTCCTGTCAACGTTAGCATGCCGGTGCCGTTTTTGGTTAGCAGCCCTTCACCGCTGATATCGTTTCGCCACCAGTCGTGTTCATTGAAACGACCGTTAATTGCGTTCATGGTAACCGTAACATCACCTAAAAAAGCACCGTATCCATCAGCAGCTTTCACATAATCAAGGCGTCCCCATCCGTTTGAGTCATCGAGAACAGGATAGCCTGAATCTACTTCAGTGGTATAAAGAACCGCACGGCGCTGGGCGGCGGTCAAGTAAGGCAGACGCGTTTCGAGAAGGGTCTCCGCACCTTGGGGTACAATTGGATCTGCCCCGGCCAAATCACTGTCCTGGGTAAAGCCATAGGCCATACGCTCGCGGTATAACGCCTTGTTTGCGTCATGATCGGCCCAGTCACCTGTATCATTTGTATGCGCATATTCATAAAGCGTCAGCCCTTCATCCTGTGCCAGGCTGCCAAAATACTCTTCTGCCGTTTCATATGCTGAAGCTTTCTTTTCATCATTATCGCCATTTGAAAAAGCGGCTGCAGCAATAGCCAAAGCGTGAATACGCCCCCCCATAACGTCAAGGGGTGAGTGCATACCTGCCAAAATACGGTGTTCTCCAAACTGTGAAGCACGGGTAAATATCTCTGAAAAGCGTTCTGGAACAGCGTAGGCATAGGCGATCGAAGCGAGGTAGGCGGCATTGGTGTGACCGCTGGGATAACCGCCATCCTTCCCACGGCCGCCTCTCTCCTCGTTCCTTCGATAATATTTAAGCGCAGGGACCACAGCTACATTTGATTCATAGACTTTATAGGTTCGCAGGTTCCCCTCTTCGGTTGTCCCTAAAGTTTCGGTATCGGCAACCCCATCAGAATCGTCGTCAAGCTCCACCACTTCACCATTGTCGTTCATTCTCCAGGGCCGGGGTGACAGATAGAAATATTTTGATCCATTGGTAGAGGCAGCTGCCTGACGTAGACAGTAAACCAGGTCATAGATTTCACCTAATTCTGAATCAGAAGTGCCTCCATCGACACCTTCATCATCTTCTTCGTATAAGATAATTGTATTGACATCGAAACCGTCAGAGGAGTGGTCAATAGTGGTAGATGCGCCGGAACCCGTTTTATAAGCATCTGCCAGGGGACCCAATCCGTCTATGACGGCGTAATTATGCCCACGAACATCATCATAGTAAGCGGCAAGGGCCTGTTCGGCTGT
>JASFKE010000578.1:0-3602 GCA_050118795.1 Desulfobacteraceae bacterium
AGGGGAGATCTCTCTGGCCAAAGTGAGGACTCCGGTCAATTTTCCATCACCGCCATTTACCGGCACGATTCGAATATCCCAATGGCTTGTGCATCCGGATGCCGAGCAAAGTACACGTTCGAAACGGGACGCTTTGCCCTTTTCCATTACGAGACGCTCTTTTTCAGGATCCCATTTAGCGGCCAGGATCGCGGGTATATCCTCGTCCCTGCGCCCTATGAGGGATGTTCCTTTTAATCCGAAAAAGTCCTTGTAGACCGAATTGGCGATAAGATACCGCCCCTGACTGTCTTTGTAGCTCACCATATCCGGAATCGCCTGAACCAGAGCTTTGAGCATCAAGTTCCGCTCTTTGAGTTCCGCCCCGATTTTCGACTTCTCCCCGATCTGCGCCTTTGAATGGCCAACTGCGGTGGATAACGCTTTGGTGTGGGTCTCAACCCGTTGCTCCAATGACTGACCCGCTTGGGCAAGTTTAAATTCGGCCTCACCATCGAACACCGTCCGGTTTAGCCTCTTTTGTCCGGGTCTCTGTGTCTCTTTTGCAGCTGCCTTGTTCAGTGCGACGTCATCGGCCGCCAACATATGCGGCGACAACGAAGCGGTTGCGACGATGGACAGATAGATTAAAAAAATGGAAGCTAATTTCAAAAGAAGTCCCACCGCAGTTATAAGACCTTCAGCCTCGCCGTTGAATATGAAGGCCGTTTCAGAAAAAATGGTTGCCCATAGAGCGCTGACCAGCAGCAACCAAACATCCTGTTCAAAAATTTGTCGGTTCCTGCGCAACCGATACACCGAAACCAGCAAGATAAAGAGGATGAAGCACTCACTGCCGATCTTGAAAAAGGTCACCCCCTGGCCGGGGATATGGAGGGTGGGAAATATTCGCCACACCACAATGGCCGTCGCAAAAAAGACGGCAATGCCGACGGAGACGGCCGGCAAGAGGTTACTGGGTATCTTTCGGGCCACGAATAAAGAGACGCACAACAGTGTTGCACTTTCAGCAAACCTTGCGGCAACCCGTAATTGCATACCGCCGTCCGCGTGCAGGTTGGGCATCACGGCCATGCCCGGATGGCCAAAGAAATGCAGCAAATCCAATATGGCGACAGCCAGATAACCCGCCCCCAAAATGGGAATATAGGTGTATTGGACGTTGTGTCCGGATTTCCAGGTCAGCAGAAAAATTGCACCGGCAACCACCACGCACATCATTTCAACCACGCTGTAAAACAGCAGGTAGTTGGCGCGGTATAATCCGAATAACACTAAAAATGAGGCCACGGGGATTATGATGCGCTGGGGGAGGCAGGCCCTTTCCCAGCGTAGTTTTTCAAACATACTCACCCTATTATTCTCTAGGGGGTTTCACTCGTTTTTTACATATTTAGGCGAACATTCAACACAAACGGAAAGCATCTTCGGTAATGCTTCGGAATGGGGGCTCAAAGGTCATGGGGTAGGAAACATCTTGATTTACACCAAAAATAATGGACCCCTTGTCTATTGTCAATTAAAAATCACAAAGGGTGCGCTCTGTGTGGACGTTCCGGCCGTTGGGCGCTAATATGAGGTTATTTTTCGGTGGACATTGACGCAAGATAGGCCACAATGCCTTTTTCTATGGCACTGGATAACAATTCAATTCCTTGTGGTGAGGATAAATTTTTCTCCCCGGCCGGATGGGTGATGTGGCCGACCTCAATCAATATCGCCGGCATGTTCGCACCTTCGAGCACCGCCAAGGGAGCGCTTCGAACTTTACATCCACCGGCGCCCTCTATTTTGCCAAGGCTGTTTTTCAAAGCAGCCGCCAAATTCAGTGTGGCGGTTTTATGCTGAAACTGGGCTCTGTCCCAGCGATTCATATCCTTGGCCCTGATGGTATCAGCAGAGACATTATCCGCGCTTTTGGCGGGATTGAAGTAGTAAATCGTGATGGCGTTTGTTCCGTGCAGGAAAGCGGCGCCTGTGTGTATGGCGACGAAAATATCGGCCTTGGCCTGGTTGGCAATGGCCGAGCGCTGGCGATGCGCCAAGCTGTAATCATCGCTGCGGGTCAGGATCACTTTGCATCGGGCTTCCAACTTCAAGGTCAGTTGCCGGGCCAATTCCAGGCTGATGGTTTTCTCTAATTTTCCGGTTGGGCCCTTGGCGCCGCTATCCGTCCCCCCATGCCCGGGATCTATGGCGATCCGCGGCAACCGTTCAGGAAATAAAAGGGGCGGGGATGCGATTGCCGCGCTGACCCAAAAAATCAATGCCAGCGCAGCCAAGTAAATCGAAATGGCGCTAATGGGTATTGATGTATGGATATTGCTCACTTTTTTTAAATTCACTTGACACCCAATCCGTTTAATATTAGATATTTTTGCTTATTGCAAATGTAGTTTATAGAATAGGGGTTGAATGTCAATAATCTAAAACTTTTCCTATTACATAAATAAATTGCGAGAGTGGCGGAATTGGTAGACGCACTGGACTTAGGATCCAGCTCTGGCGACAGAGTGGGAGTTCAAGTCTCCCCTCTCGCACCAATTTGACCAACCATCCAAGGCGTTTTTCGCGTGAATAATTTAAACAGCTCACACCGTGAGCCTCTGACCTGCCAAAACTTCCCATGGCTTAATGAGGACAAGGCAAGTATATCAAGGGCGAGGCGGTTGCGCCTTGGACGGCTGGTGTCATAATGTCCCAAGTGTCTTAAGATGATTATTCTGCCGGCACTTTTTTAGAAAGGTATGCATGATGAAAGTGACTGTTGAGGATAAAAGTTCGGTCAAAAAAATCCTACACATTGAAGTCCCCCAGAAAGAGGTGGTGCAGGAATTGGACAATGCCTACGCCCAACTCAAAAAGACCGCGAAAATTAAAGGATTTCGTCCGGGCAAAGCCCCTCGGTCCGTTTTAACCCGCCTCTATGGCAAAGATGTCAACGCCGATGTTACCGGGAAACTGATTCAAGCGGGGTTTATGGAGGCCATAAAAGAGACGGAATTGAAAATCGTGGGGAGCCCAAAGGTGGAACCGCCCGAACTAAAAGATCAGACCCCTTATGCCTTTGAGGCTGAAGTGGAGATCCACCCGGAGATCGCGGATATCGAATACAAAGGTTTGGCGCTAAACAAGACCAAGTATAACATGAGTGAATCGGAGGTTGAGCTGCAGCTCAACATGTTGCGTAAAAACCTTGCTAAAAGGGAAAAGATAGAAGAAGATCGACCTATTAAACTCGATGACGTGGCCGTTATCGATTACGAAGGATTCAAAGGGGGTGAACCCTTCGAACCCACCAAAAAAACAGAGAATTTTATCATCAAAATCGGGGACGGTCAAATTGTCAAAGATTTGGATGACGGTATCATCGGCATGAAGGTGGATGATGAACGACAGATCGAGGTCACCTTTCCGGATGATTATTATAAAGAGGAGCTTGTTGGGCAGCAGGTCCTTTTCAAGGTCAAACTGAATGAGATTCGCCAGGAGGTCCTTCCGGAGGTGGATGATGAATTTGCTAAAAGCATCAGCGACAATTTCGATTCTTTGGAGAGCCTGAAGGCTGAGATCCGAAAAAATTTGCTCGCAGGCTATAACAA
>JASFKE010000579.1:0-3598 GCA_050118795.1 Desulfobacteraceae bacterium
CGCAAATATGGCTATCAGCGGACCATTTTATGCAAACGGACCAGGGAATATAGACAACTATGAATACTACATTTATGAACCGGATGACCCAATGCCCAAGGAAGCACCCGTTGTTTTCTTCCTCCATGGCTGGATGGCATACAAGCCGGAAATTTATATGGGATGGATAGAGCATATTACACGAAAAGGATATATTGTCATTTGGGGCCGGTACGACGCAGGTTTTACCTTACCTGCCAGTTTTGCAGCAAAAGCCATGATTACCTGGAAGAATGCACTACTTCGGCTTCATCTGTGGGGAGGTAGAAATCATGTACTGCCCTTGCAGCAGGCAGGCGAGACATTAACAGCCTTGGTTGGTCATTCTGCAGGAGGATATCTAAGTGCCGTTCTGGCTGCGAACGCGGCTGAACAAAATTCCGAAGTGCCCATACCAAAAGCAATAGTTGCCATTGAGCCCGGGGGGGAGAAGATACTCCCCGGAGCAAATTTCAGCCTGATCCCAACGGACACAAAACTCTTGATTGTTTTGGGTGATGAAGACAAAACCGTATGCGAATCAACCGGAGTTTACCTTTGGAATATATGCGGTCAAATTGCAGATGACAATAAGGATTTTTTGGTTGTCCGTTCTGATCAATACGGATTCCCCCAGCAAATTGCCGATCATAAGTTCCCGGCAACCGAAGGTTTTCGTGCTGGTATCGATGCCCGAGATTTTTATATTACTTACAAGCTGACAGTTGCCGCACTGAATTGCACCTTCAGCAACACGGATTGTGAAATTGCGTTTGGAAACGGAAGCTTTAACCAGATTTTCATGGGCCGGTGGAGTGACGGAACACCGATGGCCCCCATAGATTGGGTGGATGATCCGAACTCGCTTGACATGGCCTGCATGGATCCGTAAAGGAGCAACCTCGTGTATGGAAAGGTTTCGAACGAAGGTGACCGGCCAAATATGAAAGGAGGCAAGGCATTTCAAAAGAACCGCCAGGTCAGCCTAAAAATCAAAGTTTTGTATGGCGCCGGGCAAATCGCCAATTCTATGAAGACGATGCTTTTCGGTATCTTCTCTTTGTTTTTCTACACCTCGGTAATGGGGCTTCCGGGTTCTTGGGTTGGAATCGCTTGTGGCATCGGATTGCTATGGGATGCCCTTATCGATCCAATCATCGGCACTCTTTCAGACAATATGCCCGGACGCCTGGGAAAGCGGCATGGATTTATGATTGTCGGCTCAACAGTAATGGGGATATCCTTCTATGCCTATTTCGCTCCGCCTCAATCTCTGGAGCCTCAGATTCTGTTCTGGTGGCTGCTCTTTATGAACTTAGCTGTCAGGACATCAAGCTCGATCTTCAGCATCCCATATTATGCTCTGGGTGCTGAATTAAGCAGTGATTATCATGAACGGACAACACTTTCCGGTGTCCGCAGTGCATTTGCGCTGGCAGGCACATTGCTGGCTGCCGTGTCATCATTTCTTATCTTCTTTCCGGAGACATCAGGAGCCGAGGATTCAAAACTGCATGCAGAAGGATACCGGTATATGGGGGTGGCCTTTGGAATCGCCATGACATCTGTTTCGCTGATCAGTACATTCGGCACGCTCTCCTTTCGAAATTACACTCAAAAAAAAGATTCAATGGGAGTTGCCTGTTCCTTTGGACGAATTGTCCAACTATCCTGGTTAACATTGAAAAACACATCGTTTTGCATCCTGTTTTTCTCGTATGCAGTTTTCTTCTTTGGAACGGTCATCAATGCGACACTATCCATTCATTTTTTAACCTACTACGCGGACATTTCATCCAGCAAAGCACTCAGCATCTTTCATCTGTTTTTTTATATTGGCGCATTGGCCGGGGTGGTTTTCTGGGTTCGATCTTCAAAAACCGTCGAAAAACGTTTGCTCTATTTTATTGGAACCATTGCAACCTCCTTGCTGATGGCCTGCGCCTATTTTTTGTTGGGGAAAGGGCACCTGTTTGGAGCGGGAGATATCAGACCACTTCTGGTTGGACATGGTGCAGCCGGATTCTTTGCAAGTGTACTTTGGATCATACCAGCATCGATGATCGCGGATGTATCAGATGAGGACGAACTGTTTAACGGTAAGCGAAGGGAGGGGCTCTTTTTCGGTATGTTTCAATTTGGAGAGCAAATCGCTGCAGGTGCAGCCATTGCGATTGCTGGTTTTCTTATCGACTGGTATGCTGGTTTGGTTCCAGGCGCGCTCCAACAAGCCGATCAGACCATCGACCGTATCGGCTTGGCCTACAGCTTGATTCCTTCCGGATGCCTCGTACTTTCATCAGCCCTCATCCTCGGTTACTCTCTAAATCATAAGAAAGTCGACACCATACAATTTCAATTGGCAAACCGCACAAAGTTGTCATTGGGCGAATGATAACAGCGATCTTTTTAATTATTATCTTTGTATTGATGTCATCGATCAATTGCCCCCCGCAATGGGCGGATGATTTAGAAATAAGTACTACACCTAAATCTCCACCAATTACTGTGCTTGTTGACAGTGAAGGGGGACGTGTGGATTGGTCGCACAAAAACAACCTGATTGCTTTTTGCAAACTGGGCGCTGACAGCTTTTATGATGTATACATCATGAACCCCGACGGTTCAGGACAGGTTAGCCTAACCAAGGGAAAAACAGAGATACCCGATTACAACAATGGCATTCCTGCCTGGCATCCTTCTGGAGACTTTATCGTTTTTCAAGCCCAAGACCCAAAACTGAAAATCCCTTTTTTTGCCAAGCGATGGGAAAGTTATCTGACCCAAGGCGGTTCTGGCCTGCACAACAACCTGTGGATCGTCACCAGAGATGGCAAACAATTTTTTCAGCTTACTCAACTCAAAGACAGAGAATTTACTCTTCATCCACATTTTTCCCACAACGGTACAAAACTTTTCTGGACGGAAAGAACGCGCGGAGGAAAAAGATTCGGTGGGAAATGGGTTCTCAAGTTGGCGGATTTTGCGTTCGATCGCAACCACGGACCTTCGCTTAAAAACATAAAAACCATAGATCCGCACCCCCAAAAGAGTTTTTTCTATGAAAGTCACGGGTTTACACCTAATGACACCAAAATCATATTTTCAACAAGCATCGGCAGGAAAAGCCGTGTTGATCTTGATATCTGGACCATGGATCTTGACACCGGCAAGTTAACCCAACTCACCGACACTGCAGGTGTTTGGGACGAGCACGCTCACTATTCACCAGATGGGAAAAAAATTGTTTGGATTAGCAGCCAAGGATTTGATTTTAAACCGACGAAAAATTGGGGCGAAACCCTTACCACGGAGTTCTGGATCATGGACGCCGATGGGACAAAAAAACGGCGTCTTACCTATTTCAATCAGCCCGGCTACCCCGAATACACGGGAGAGAGAACCATTTGTGCCGACAGCGCCTGGAACCACGATGGCACGCAGCTGATCGGCAGCCAACGTGTAGGAGAGAGGAATAGAATCGTATTAATCGACATGTCGGTCATTCAAACCGAATAGTGGCCTTAGCTATAAGATAATTAATTTGGGCTGCGTTATCGCTCGTCACGGTATTACAATA
>JASFKE010000580.1:0-3590 GCA_050118795.1 Desulfobacteraceae bacterium
TAGCAAATTTATGGGTCTGGAAAATCAAAAAATTATCAACGCGCTAAGTGCCAGCATCAAAGAGCTGCAGCAGGGCATTGATACCCATTGCTGCCTTGTGGCCTCACTGATGAAAGATGGTGTAGATGAACGTAACCTAAAGCCTCTACTGGAGCTTTGCCCTGAACGCACTCGGGAGGTTCGATTAAAATCCGCCATCAAAGAGGCTATCGATGTGATCGAAGAGAGCAGAAAGGCATTTAAATCCAAAAAACTTGAAGCTCTGCGTAAAAAATTGACCCAGGTACTCATCGACGTCAATTAGCTCCCCCTTAGGGACTGGTAAAGCGCTTGACGAACACTCAGGCAACCTAAGAGACAGGGATATCTTACGGGCTCCATATATTCCAATAGCATGGAGCAAGTGAAGGTGTAACTCGAGACCGAAAGTGATCGGGATACGCCTTTTCTGTTTTGGAAGAGGGTAACAGGCCGTTGAAGGTCAACTGCTAATTCAGACATCAAAGGAGGAACACGTTATGCAACCACCGCAAAAAGGCATACAAAATACCGCTATGCCAGATTTGGGTCAGGATCTTTCAAGAGTGAAGGCCAAAGCCCCATTACGATTCTGGGAGATAGATGAATGCTTCAAATGCCCGGTGACCGGAATGTGTATGACTCTTGCCGAGCAAAAGCAGTTATTGAAGAAAACCAAGATATCCGTAAAAAACGCCTCACCCTTTGAAATCCATGAGGCCGTCGTGGCCAGCTCGGATAATGAAAATCGCGTATCGAGACGGGTGGACCACTTGCTTCATCGCAAGTTCGGCAAGGAAGCAGCCGAACTGCTCAAACTTGAACACAAGGCCTTCATGGCAAATTTCAAATCAGCTGATGCCGCGGGGAATCACGCCGCCGCATTATGGGCCACTGCCATTCATCCTGATCTGCCCATGTCATTGAAAAGGGAGGTATTCGGTCAGATCCACATGAGCATGCATTTCAGCGGTGAAGAACGCATGAAAATGAACCGTAAGCTGGCCAGCAGGGAAAATGAACTGGAAGACTCGCGCAGATGCAACAAAAAGCTCGCCCAGCAGAAGCGTGCTTTGGAAAAGGAGATCCAATCAATGAAACAAAGTCAAACCAACCTGAGAAACGCGCTGGAAGCGGCGGAAAATGAATTGGCGCAGATTCGAAACATGCCATTCCATGGGGGGACGCAAGGGGAAACCATCGGGCATAATCAGGAGCATCTTTTTTTAAAAGCTGAAATGGAAGGGCTATACGAATGCAACCAAAGGCAACAGCGCCAGATCGCAGCCCTTAAAGAAAAAAACCGTCGACTGGCACACCAGCTTGGCTGCCAGGGCGAACTGAACCGTCGTATTCGTCACGAAACAAGAACTATCATCGCAGAACTTATTGCAAAAACCCGCTGTGACCAGAGCTGCCCTTCATTCGATCTTTGCCAAAAACGTATCTTGATTGTCGGTGGCATGTCGCGCATGGAAACTCTCTACCGTGAACTGATCGAAGCCAGCGGTGGGATTTTCGAATACCACGACGGTTATATGAAAAAAGGCAGCCGCCAGCTCGAGTCACGCCTTAGGCGTGCCGACGTGGTGCTTTGCCCGGTGAACTGCAACAGTCATAACGCCTGTTCTGCGGTCAAGCGTCTGGCAAAGAAACACCAGAAACCCGTCCAGATGCTGGCCAACTCCAGTTTACAGGCCATATCCGAGGCCATCTGGGGTCCTGGGAACAGCCAGCGCATGATAAATTAGAAAGTACAATTAAATAGGAGGATGCAAATATGAGCACCAATTTTCAGGTTGCCTTCAAAAAACACAATGGTAATTTGCACGTACATCCAAGCGGGGATCTTGATGGCAGTTCGGCCTTAGAACTGATCCGGCTTTTACATCGCAAGTATGACGGCAACGGCGAGGTCGTCATCGATACCCGCCGGCTGCGAAAGATACTACCGTTTGGTTCCACCACCTTTCAAAGCAGGGTCAAAGAGTGTCGGATTCCTTACAACCGTCTCTCTTTTAGAGGTGAGAAGGGACATGACATCGCACCTGAAGGGTGCATGGTCATCGAATCTTCAAAAAAACATAAATGCCGTGGCAATTGCCCCGGCTGTGTGTGCTCCCAGAAAAAGAAAAGTGCATAGATCACTACTATTGGGATAACAATGAGGTGTTGTATCGACGCCCTTTTGTGCCTTTTTAATTGTTTCAGGAAAAAAGGCTTGACTTAAGTTAGGGCCTATGAAAATAGTTAGGCCGCCCTGAGATAGAGGGTTCTAATTTAGTAAGGCTTGTCTTACGGCCTTCGGTCAATAATTGGCGCGAAGGAAGTGAAGGCGTGACATGAGGCTTTTGCCATAAGCCCTGTTACGCCTTTTTTTGTGGCCGCTAAAAGGCCACCACAATTAAATGAAGCTCAATGGCAATGAGGGCACAATGGACAATACCATCGCAATGGATTCTATTTGTAATCCTTTTAAAGGCGATCGCAAATCCTGTTCAGATTCAATGGATGGGAAATCACCCAAAAATACCGGTCCTTTTCCCCTTCGCTTGGCGAGGGAGGGCAACCAGGTCCGGATCGTTTCCATGAAAGAGGGCAAGGGGTTTCGCGAAAGGCTCGCCGGCATGGGGTTGCTGGTCGGTGCTCAAATGCTGGTGATCCAGAATCATATGGATGGCAACCTACTTATCGACCATGACGGCACTCGCCTTTTCTTAGGGGGAGGCATGGCAAATAAAATTCAAGTGGTTGTGACGAATGAAGGAGGAGGTCAATGACAACTGTACTCAAAGACATGGCGGTTGGTGAATCCGGCACGGTTGCCGGCTACATCAAAGGCACTTCCGCCTACCGGGAAAAACTGTTGGCCATGGGGCTGACCAAAGGCACGGAGATCAAAGTTGAGCGGATTGCCCCCATGGGCGACCCGGTTGAAATCCAGGTGCGCGGATTCGCATTGTCCCTCAGGAAGGATGAGGCATCGGCACTGTTGGTAAAAAGGGGGCAAGCATCATGAGCGACCATGTGATTGGTGTTGTCGGCAATCCAAATTGCGGCAAAACTACCCTGTTCAATGCATTGACAGGGACCAAGCAGCGCGTGGGCAACTGGCCCGGCGTTACCGTAGAACGAAAATCTGGTGAATACACCCACAATGGCCAAAAAATCGAGATCGTGGATCTTCCCGGCATCTATTCGCTGTCCGCAGCCTCTTTGGATGAAGAGGTCGCTCGCGACTATATCCTGTCGAGCCAGGCGGATCTGATCGTGAATATTGTCGATGCCTCCAACCTGGAGCGCAACCTCTATCTAACCATCCAGCTTCTCGAGATGAAGGTGCCCATGGTGATTGCGCTGAACATGATGGACGTCGCCAAAGAGCGCCGGGTGGAGATCGACATCCCCCAGCTGAGTAAAAAGCTGGGCTGTCCTGTGGTTCCCCTGATTGCCAAACAGGCTGAAGGCATCGATCAATTACGTTCCGAGATCAATCGGAGTGCTGCGGCAAATACGGTATCGAAGCTGGATGTGACCTATGCCGTCGAAATCCAGGAGGCTGTGGACGCCCT
>JASFKE010000581.1:0-3586 GCA_050118795.1 Desulfobacteraceae bacterium
CTATGGCAGCCCCCTCCATATCCACCAGCTCTCCGGCCGAAGAGTAGGCCTTGCGCTTTTCAACATCAAATACCGGCCTGTCACAGGTAACTAGCCTGGCGGCCGGCAGATCCCAATCGAATTTTCCGTCACTGATCAAAGTTTGGCCGGGGGTATCCGGCAAGGCATGATCCCCCTCGGTGGCACTTGTAACGCAAAAAAGTTTCCCGGGCGCAAAATATGCGCCGTTTCGAAGTGCCCCACAAACGCCGGCATTGACGATCTCATTGACCCTTAGATCCGTTATTTGGCAATGACATGCGACGGCCGCCGCCACTTTGCCCATTCCGCTGATGGTAACCACCAGGTGAGGATTGGATGGCACTTGATACATCGTCACCGGATCCGGATTGATTTCAATGGCCTGACTCCAATCCAAAAAAGGTTGGGCCTCTGTTTGTGTGGCGAAAATCACTCCAATCATGAGATGATTCCTGTTTGGCGCGCTTTCTCTTCAAGGGCGGCCACCGCTTGTCGGCCCCGCCCCCCTATATCAAGGCTGAATTCGTTGACAAAAGTATGGATATGGGCATCGAGCACCTGCCGGGTCATCTCTTGTGCATGGGTGCGAATATACCCAAAGGTCGCCTCCGGATTATTGTAGGCCGAAGCAATGCTTTTACGGATGGCGTTATCCAATTGCTTCGGCGCCTCCTGCCCGAGGCGGATGTGGGCTGCAATGCACCCCAACGGTATGGGCATTGCGGTCTGATCCTCCCACCAGGCCCCTAAATCGGCAACCTGATGATAACCCAGCTGCTGAAAGGTAAAACGACTTTCATGAATAATCACGCCGCAGTCCGCCCGACCTGAAGACAATGTTTCGAAAATTTGGTCATAAGGCATAAAAATGCGATCCTCGGCCTTGGGGGCCCACATCCTGAACAAAAGATGCGCCGTGGTCCACTCCCCTGGAAGAACAATACGGCTATGGGCCATATCCTTATGTGACATCCGGTTTTTGGCCACCACCACAGGCCCGCAACCGAACCCCAAAGCACCGCCGCTATTGAGAAGCTGATATCGGTCCTTAACCATTAACCAGGCGAAGAAGGAGAGTTTGCTCACATCCAGAACATCGTTGAAGGCCATTTGGTTAAGGGTCTCCACATCATGCAGCTCCGGCCGGATATCATATCCGGTCAGGCCGACCAATCCGTTGACCAGACCGTTGAAAATAAAGGTGTCGTTGGGGCATTTTGAAAAGCCGACTGTAATCTGTTTCTCTTCTCCCATTTGGTTGCCGTCTATATCTTCTCTAAATATTATCTTAAATCTACATCTACCCCATCGTTGCAAAAGTCTTTAGGGCGTCAGAGTCAAGGCGGCAAGGGTACAGCCGTAGTATACGCTACTGCAAACCCTTGCCAACGCGGGATCTGGCGTCCTAAAGGCTTTTGCAGCGATGGGGTCTATCTGCGGCCCCGGTCACCGTTGCCCCATCGTTTTTTTCCATTGTCGTTGGCCGCATTGATCTCGCCGCAGAGGGTCTCCACGGCCGGGTACCCGAGCAAACCGTTAACATCGCGGGTCAGCGCCTCGCCGGGTTGAAATCGCCAATTCTCAGCCATGGCCAGATCCGTTTGAACATTTTCGGCCATTTTAATGCGAATCTCACCCTGGCAATCACCGGGATGACGCCGCAGCAACTTTCTCAAATCGGACAGGATGGCTTTATCGCTTCGCTGGGCGTCAATATTAAATCGGATTTTAGCCGTCCACATCCTTTCCGCTTTCTCCATCTCGATAATGGTGTCGGCCAGTATCTTGGCGCCCTTGTCATCTTGTTGCACCTTTCCTTGAACCATCACCGCTCTATCATCACCCAGAAGTTGCTGGCAAGAAGCATAGACCGAGGGAAAAACGATCACCTCCACCCCCCCCTGGAGATCTTCGAGTTGGATAAATGCCATCAACTCTTCTTTTTTGGTGCGAATCACCTTGCTGGCGGTAATCATACCGCCGATGCGCGCAACCTGGCCGTCAGGCGCGTCGGCCAGGTTCTGGGTATTGACCGTTGAGTATTTGGCCAATGTTTTTTCATGCCGCGTCAAAGGATGGCCCGAAATATAAAATCCCAAAGATTCCTTTTCCCTGGAAAGGCGCTCTTTGTCATCCCACTCCGGAATATGGGGCAGTGTGGGAGCGGTAACGGAAAGATTGCACTCGCTGCCATCGTCGAACAACCCCATTTGGGGGTCGCAGCGCTCTTTTTGAACCTTTTGGCCATAATCGAGCGCCTCTTCGAGGATCTCCATCAGTTGAGAGCGTTTTGCACCGGAAAAGTCGAAAGCGCCACAGGTGATCAGGCTCTCCACCACACGTTTGTTTACCCGCCTGAGATCCACGCGTTCACAGAAATCGAACACGGTGGTGAAGGGACCGTTGGCCTCACGCTCTTCTACAATGGCTTCCACCGCGCCTTCGCCGACGTTTTTTACAGCGACCAGACCAAATCGAATTTTCCCGTCCGCCACAGTAAACACGGTTTCGCCCGCGTTGACGTCCGGCGGCAGCACTTCAATCTGATGGGTGCGGCACTCATTGATATATTTAACCACGCCGTCGATGGAGTGCATCTCGCTGGTCAACAGCGCAGCGATGAACTCCACAGGATAGTGCGCCTTTAGATAGGCTGTCTGAAAAGCGATCAAGGCATAGGCCGCGCTATGGGATTTATTGAACCCGTAGCCGCCGAACTTCTCCATCAAATCAAACAGCGCTTTGGCTTTGGTCTCATCGTAGCCGTTTTTCACGGCACCCTTGACGAATCGTTCCCGGTGCTCGGCCATCAAGGCCGCGATCTTTTTACCCATGGCCTTGCGCAACCCATCCGCTTCAGCCATTGTATAGCTTGCCAAGGCACTGGCGATCTTCATGACCTGTTCCTGATAAACAATTACACCGTAAGTGTCTTTGAGAATCGATTCCAGGTCGGGAATCATGTAGGCGACCTCTTTTCGGCCGTGTTTGCGCTCCACAAAATCGGCTACCATACCGCTGTCCAAAGGACCTGGGCGATAGAGGGCCACCAGTGCGGTGACTTCATCAAAATTCTCGGGTCTGAGTCGCACCAGCAGGTCTTTCATTCCCGAACTTTCCAGTTGAAACACACCGGTGGTATCGCCGGCCGCCAGCAGTTCATAGGTCGGCGGATCGGCAAAATCGATACAGTTCAGATCAAGGGGGGGGCTTCCCTGTTTCTCTATCAACTTCAGGGTATTGTCGATGACGGTTAAGTTGCGCAACCCCAAAAAGTCGAACTTGACCAGCCCGATGCCCTCCACCAGTTTCATATCCAACTGGGTGACGACTTCACCTTTTTTTCCTTTGTAAAGGGGCAAATACTCCACCAGGGGTTTGTCACCGATGACCACCCCGGCAGCATGGGTGGAGGCATGGCGCGGCAACCCCTCCAAAGTCCGGCATATGCTGATCAGTTCAGCCACATCCGGCCGTGTCTCTTCCAACGCTTTGAGTTTGGGTTCCTGCTCCAGGGCCTGTTCAAGTGTAATATTAAGCACGTCCGGCACCAATTTGGCGATGG
>JASFKE010000582.1:0-3586 GCA_050118795.1 Desulfobacteraceae bacterium
GTTGGTCAAAGGCGGCAGCCAGGGCAGCGGCCGCCTCTACAAAAAAGTGGTGACGTTTCTCAATACCCGTCGCCAGCAATACCTGGCCCCTGGCGGCAAACTCCCGCCCTTTGGCGATATCCTGGCCCTACTGCGCAAATACCGATTGCTGCCGGCCATTTTCTTTCTTAAATCCAGGGCCGATTGCGACCGCGCCATCCAGTTGTGCCTTGAAAACCAGGTCGCCGATCCTCAACGCGGGCAGCAACTCAAGTGCCGAATCGACGAACTCGTGGCCGATCAACCCCATATTCGGCGCCATCGCCAGCGTTGGATGCTGGAACAGATGGCGGTGGGATCTCACCACAGCGGGCAACTGCCGGCCTGGAAACTTGTGCTGGAAACCCTGATGAGCGAAGGGTTGCTGGATGCCATTTTCGCCACCTCGACAGTGGCCGCCGGTGTCGATTTCCCGGCGCGCACGGTGGGATTCCTGAACTCCGATCGCTTCAACGGGCGTGAATTTCTACCGCTGGACGCCACCGAGCTGCAACAGATGACCGGCAGAGCCGGCCGGCGCGGAAAAGATAAAGTCGGGTTCGCCCTCATCGTGCCGGGCAAGCACATGGATGTGCGCCAGGTGGCGCAACTTTTTAAAGCCCCCCCGGCCAAGGTTCACAGCCAGATTCGCATCAACTTCTCCATGGCCCTCAATCTGCTGCTCTCTCATAAGCCGCGGGAGATCAAAGACCTCTTGCATAAATCGTTGGCGGCATATCAGCAGCATGGCGCCCAAATAGAAGGGGAAGGAACGGCCCAGAGGCATTTGTGGCGAGACTTTCAACGCCACCTGGAATTTCTCCAGGAGACCGGATTTGTGGACCGGCAGCACCGCTTGACCGAAGACGGGCTGTGGGCCTCCCATCTGCGCATCGACCAGCCGTTGCTGGTGGCCGAAGGGCTGCGAAAAGGCCTTTTTCCGTCAAACGAACCGGCATTGCTGGCCGCCATCATGGCCAGTTTTGTCAATGAAAAGGAGAGCGACGAACACCTGGACACCAAACGGCTCCCCAAGCCATTGGCCCGGGCGGTGAAAAAAGTCTCCCGGGGGTTAAAAGGTTTCTCCAAACATATGCAGGTATGCGGTTTCGATCTGAGGCCGCTCTTTTATCGCCCGGCCCTCCACATGTGGGCCTGGGCGCGGGGCCAATCCTGGCAGGAGGTGATCAATAAGGGCAAAATTGCCGAAGGCGACCTGGCGATGCTGGTGCTGCGAACCGCCGATCACTTGCGCCACCTCAAAGCGCTGCAAGAGGTCTTCGGCCCCATGGCCGCTTCCGCCAAACAGGCCATAGATTTAATTTTACGCGATCCGGTAATGCCGGAGCGGCAAACCAAACCGCCATTTGACGAAACTGAGAATTAGGGGTTAGGGCGCAGGAAAGAGGATATGATTAAAACAAGCAGAACCGGGTGGCGACGCATCTGGGATGCCACACGATATTCCATGAACGGCATCAAAGCCGCCTGGCGCAATGAGGCGGCTTTCCGGCAGGAACTGGCGGTTGTACTGGTTATGCTTCCGGCTTCATGGTGGGTCGGAGCCACCATGACCCAACGGGCCCTGCTGGTTTTCTCTCTATTGCTGGTTCTGATTGTGGAGTTGCTCAACTCGGCCATAGAAGCGACCATCGATCGCTTAGGGACAGAGCGAAACGAGTTATCCGGGCGCGCCAAGGATCTCGGATCAGCGGCAGTGATGGTGAGTCTGATTGCGGCGGCGGCGGTTTGGGGTTTTGCCGTATGGGAAAAGCTGAAACTCTGAACGATGAAAAGACCCCTGAAATTTCTATTCCTAGAGCCCTTCTACGGAGGCTCCCACCGCGATTTTGCCGATGGCCTGAAGGCCCATAGCCGTCACCATATCCACCTCGTCACGCTGCCGGACCGGTTTTGGAAATGGCGCATGCGCGGCGCCGCCATATATTGGAGCAACAGGATTGATGACCCCGGGCAGTATGACGGGCTTATCGTCTCCAGCCTGTTGAATCTGGCCGACCTCAAAGCGCTATGGGGATCCCAATGCCCGCCGGCGCTGGTCTATTTTCATGAGAACCAACTCACCTATCCCTCATCGCCACAGAACCGACCCGATCACCAGCCCGGATTTACCAACATCATCACCGCACTGACCGCCGAGCGCATTGTGTTCAATTCCCACACCCACAGGCGTGCTTTTCTGGCGGCTTTGCCCGATTTTGTCCGTAGCATGCCCGATTTCAGACCCAAGTGGGTGACAAGCGCCATCGAAGAAAAATCAACCGTGGCCTATCCCGGTTGCCATTTTTCAACACGCCTGGAACTTGAACAAAGGCCCACCGCCCAGCCGCCGTTGATTATCTGGAATCACCGCTGGGAGCATGATAAAAACCCGGAAGCCTTTTTCCGGGCGCTCGAAACAATGATCCAAAAGGGCATCGAATTCCGGGTCGCTTTGATGGGCGAGGCGTATGCACGGATGCCCTCGGCATTTGAGAAGGCGCCGCACAAACTTGGCCGCCACCTGGTGCAGTACGGCCATCTGCCTCAACGCCGGGACTATTTTCAATGGTTGGATCGTGGTCACGTTATCATCAGTACGGCCCTTCAGGAAAACTTCGGAATCGCCGTGGTGGAAGCCATCCGGCACGGCTGCCTGTGCCTGCTGCCGGACAGGCTCTCCTATCCGGAGATCCTCCCCCAAAAATTTCACAAAGATGCACTCTACTCGGGCCAGGAAGACCTAGAGGGCAAGCTGGCCCGGCTGCTCACCGGCCATGAAACCCATGAAGCCCGGCGCAGGGAGTTGGCCGGCGCCATGGGTGCCTATGCATGGGAGCATCGCATCGATCAATTCGATAATGAGTTGGAGAAGTTGACGGACACTATTGTTATTGACACCCATGCCGGCCTCTCTTAAAATTGCGTGGGTCATCATCAAACCTTACCATTAAACAATCTCAGGATGATAACCAAGAAAAGAGTATAGCATATGATCAAGTTAACCACCGCCGCCATAGATCGTCTGAAAGTGGACCTGCTGGCTATACCGGTATGCGAAGACATTGATATTCATGACAACCCGGTACGGATCAAGCTGATTTCCACCTGTACAAACCTGGAAGAGTTCTCCGGCAAAGCGAAGCAGAAAATTTTACGCTATAACCCACCGGGCACAACCGCGCAGCGCTGTCTATTTCTGGGGCTGGGCCCCGGAAACAAAACCAGCCTGGAAACGCTGCGGGCCTTTGCCGGACGCGCCGTCAAAACCGCCCTCGAGACCCGGCAGAAAAAAATCGCCATTATGATTCCAACGTCGGAAAAAATAGGCATGGCAAAAGACGACCTCCTCCAAGCCATCGCAGAGGGCGCGTTTCTGGCCAACCATATCTTCGACAAATACAAAGAGAAGTCGAAGGTGATCCCGCTGAAAGAGATCTGCCTGCTGCTCCCCTCAAAAAGCACCAAAGGGCAACGCGCCATCATAAAGCGGGTTGAGATCATTTGCCAGGCGACACTGCAGGCCCGGGAATGGATCAGCACCCCATCCAACGACAAAGTCCCGGAG
>JASFKE010000583.1:0-3584 GCA_050118795.1 Desulfobacteraceae bacterium
AGTATGATTAGGGGGAAAGCCTTTAGGGCGCCAGATCCCGCGTTGCCAATGGCTTGCGGTAGCTTATACTACAGCTGCGCCATTGGCGCCTTGACTCTGAAGCCCTCCGACTTTTGCAACAATGGGGTTTATGCCATCTTTTTTATGCAACTGTGGGGTAAACTACTGCGGCTCCTCGGCAACGCGGGATTTTTTCTCCTCCGGTTAGGAGAAGAAAAAGAGGGTTTACCTGTTAAGGTGCACCCTCTTGGTATTTACGGTTGGGATCATCGGCGTTGAACAGGACCTTGATGTTTTCTGCGTAGAAGTACACTCGCTTCCCACCAGGTGCGAACGGATATCGCCTAAGCATAAACGAGATCGATAAGGTATTTTGGTGTGTGCTGAATAACCATAAACCCCTATTCAATAATTTCCAAAACAGTCCTTTTCTTAACCTTTGAGGAGACAGCACTTAAGATGGTTCGCATGGCTTGAGCTGTCCGTCCTTGCTTTCCAATTACCTTTCCCAGATCTTCTTTGGCAACTTTTAGTTCCAATACCGTGGTTTGGTTGCCTTCAACCTCGGAAACCAAAACATCGCTGGGGTTGTCCACCAGGGACTGTGCAATATAGCTGATCAATTCCTTCATCTATAGATCTCCTTTGTAATATATTTCAATAAGGGGACTGAGTTACAGTGTTATACCAATGCATATATTACTGCACATATTAGTGGATGGGTGTTTTATTTTTAGGGTGTTGACCAAAGAGTATATGAAAAGTGCTCTAAATGCAAGCCCCAAAATTACATGATGACCATAATTTTTTGTTTTTCATAAGAAAAAAATGGTATGCCGGACCCTGGCCGCTGGGTATAAGTGCCTTGACTTTTGGGTGGATTAACGATAAAGGCAGGAAAATTTACCCATGATTCAATAAGATATCACATATCGTTTTACAGGACAGGTCTATCAATGAAACGGATTCAAGATTTGCCTGAATACGATCGGCCCAGGGAAAAACTGAAGCAAATTGGTGCTCAGGCGCTGTCTGATTTAGAGCTGATGGCCATTTTAGTGGGAAGCGGCTCGAAATCGACCGATGTGATGACATTGGCTGGGCGATTGCTGCGAGCCTTGGATGGCGCCGGCTCTTCACCCTCCATCGATGTGTTGTGCAAGGTCAAAGGGGTGGGATTGGCCAAGGCCTCGTTGGTCGTTGCAGCCATTGAATTTGTTCGTCGGCGTATTCGCCCGCGCGGTGTAAAAATCGCTTATCCGCCTGATGTCTATCCACTGATCCGCCATCTGGCCGATCGTCATCAGGAACACTTTCTGTGCGTCTCTCTCAATGGCGCCAACGAGGTGATCGCTGTCCGTACTGTCTCTGTCGGATTGGTCAATCGCGCCCTGGTCCACCCCCGTGAGGTCTACGCCGATCCCATCACCGATCGCGCCTCCTCGGTGATCGTGGCCCACAATCACCCCTCGGGCAACCTTACTCCCAGTCAGGATGATTTGGACGTCACGCTTCAGTTGCAAGAGGCGGGAAAAACTCTGGGGATAAGGCTGCTGGACCATCTTATATTCGATGAGAGCGATTACTATAGTTTGATGGAAAAAGGCAGGCTATAGTATTTAAATTTTTATATAAGGTCTGATTTCAATTTTATCCTCTAAATAGGATTTCACATCACCGATTGGGATTTCACCACGGTGAAAAATACCGGCGGCCAAGGCCGACTCTGCTTTGGTCTGAGAAAATACGTCAAGAAAATGTTTTGCACTTCCCGCACCACTGGAGGCGATGACCGGAATCGTCACCGCATTCTTAACCGCGTTGATCAATTCAATATCGAAACCGGAATTGGTGCCGTCACGGTCAATGCAGTTCAGCAGGATTTCTCCGGCGCCCAGTTTTTCACATACCTGCGCCAAGGTGATGGCATCCACCGGACGACCTTCCCGCCCTCCCCGTATGGTGCACTGGTACCAGCAATAACGTTCGCCATTGGGGCCGGGGATCGCTGTGGAAATAACAAGCTGGGGTACGCAATCCGGCGAATCCACATAGACCCGGCGCGGATCGATGGAGATCACCACGGCCTGGTTGCCATAGACCCGGGATATCTCTTCAATGGCGCTCCGGCCCGAGGCGACCCCGGTCTTTAAATAATCCTGGGCAATGGTCACGGCATCACTTCCGATGGAAATTTTATCGGCTCCTGAGCGGAAGTAAGCATCTGCCACTTCCAAGGCTGAATAGTGACGTCCCTCTTTGTCTGTATAGTTGCGTATTCCGCCTCCGATGGTAAGCGGCACAAAAACATTTCGCGAGGTTTTTTTAAGAACCTCGATCATGGGCATATCTTCCAACGGAAAATCCCGAAATCCGGTGATGTTGAGAAAGGTGATCTCATCGGCACCCTCCCTGTAATAGCGCTGGGCCAGTTCCACAGGCTTGCCTAAATTGCGGACCTCGCCCTGTTGGCGGACATCGTACTGATCGCCTTTGGTTACCACCAGATCTCCGCGGTCATTGGCGCGTACGTCAAGACAGGCGATAATGCGTTTGGCCAATTGGGTTGTCGTGCAAGTGGTGATCGGCCCCTCGGCCGCAGCAGCACTCTCTGTGAAGTTTTTCAGGAGTTTCAAACCTGCCGGACCACTTTTCTCCGGGTGGTACTGGGTGCCGATAACGTTTCCTCTTTGAACTGCGCTGGCGAATTCATACCCATAGTCCGTAGAGGTGAGGCGCACTTGGTTATCTTCGGGAACAATGTGGTAGGAGTGAACGAAATAAAATTTTTCATCTCCTTTAAATCCGTTGAAGATGTGAGAAGCCTGGTGAATTCGGATTCCGTTCCAGCCGATGTGGGGAACAGCCAGGTCCGTGGCGAAGCGTTGAACCGTACCTTTGAAAATACCCAGTCCTTTGGTGCCCCGGGCCTCTTCACTCTCATCGAAAAGCGCTTGCATTCCCAGGCATATACCAAAAAAGGGCCGGTCTGCATTCAGGTACTCCTTTAATGGCGAGATATAATTTTTTGCCTCCAATATGTTCATCATATTGCCAAAGGCGCCCACCCCGGGGAAAACCAGCTTTTCGGCCGATAAAATATCTTCCGGTGCAGCTGCGACCCTAACCGTTTCACCGATGCGTTCGATGGCGTTGATAACGCTACGGACATTGCCGGCGCCGTAGTCCAGTAATGTGATCATGTACCTATTTCCTTTGTGTAGATCTCAGCTTCGTTTTTAATCGCATCACTTATTATCCCACATTGATTCTCAACACAAGATCGGGTGCCGACATTCACCCTTTGGTTGCAAAAAAAGGTGGCCAAAACAGGTTAAAAGCCCTCTTGCATTGGATGCACGGCATGCCAAGAGACCTCATGGGTACTTGTCAACCATGGACCCAACGATATATATTCACATAGTGGACAACATCATTGTTAATTATCTTGAAGCCTGCATCGCCAATGGATGGAACAATGGTTAAGCCGAAACGCCCTATAAACGAATTGTCCGGCTTATTGGAAACCCTCGATGGGAAATCCTTTGAAGATTACCGGAAACTGCTGAATCAATCATTTTATC